>JABFWC010000284.1 GCA_013362385.1 Pseudarthrobacter sp. | reverse complement strand
AAAGAAGTGTTTCCATCGCTCCACGATAAGCACGCCGCCGGCTCCTGTGAACCCCTGCGGCAGGCGTGGCGCCCGTCACTTCCAGGGCGACGGCAGGCGGATTTCCACCCGGAAAACGGCAACGGCAGGAAAATTTTTGGTAACGAAGTTTGCGACCGGCCTGCTTCCCAGTGATACCGCGGAACAAGGCGGGACAAAAAGCTGCAGGACTAACCCCTGAACGGGCCCAAAGCGGCCCACTCTACGCCATCGAACTGCCGGATTGCCATAGGAATCGCGTAAAATTGAAGGCCTGCCCGGAGCGGGGCAGCTACAAGTCGCAAGCAAATGACCTCCACAGGAGTTGCCCAAATGCCCACAGACCGAAGCATGACCGACTCTTCCGCAGGCGCCAGGAACGCCAGCGGAACCAACCCTGCAGCCTCCGCGGCTGCCAAGAAGCCACGGCTCCTGCCACGCCGCCGGCTCAAGGAATCCGATGTCAACGTGGTGGACCAGCCGATGCTGAAAAAAGCGCTCGGCGGAACCATCGTCGGCAACACCATGGAATGGTACGACGTAGGCGTTTTCGGCTACCTGATCACCACCATGGGCCCGGTCTTCCTCCCCGAGTCCGACCCCACAACGCAGACCCTGTTCCTGCTCGGCACCTTCGCCGCTACTTTCATCGCCCGTCCGCTGGGCGGGGTGATCTTCGGCTGGCTCGGCGACAAGATGGGACGCCAGAAGATCCTGGCGATCACCCTCATGATCATGGCCGCTAGCACCTTCCTCGTCGGCCTCCTGCCCGGCTATGCGCAGATCGGGCTGTGGGCTGCCGCGCTGCTGGTGCTGCTGAAGGTGGTCCAGGGCTTCTCCACCGGCGGTGAGTACGCCGGTGCCACCACGTTCGTCAGCGAATACGCCGCCGACAAGCGCCGCGGCTTCTTCGCCAGCTACCTGGACATGGGCAGCTACCTCGGCTTCGCCATCGGCGCCGCATTGGTCTCGGTACTGCAGCTGACCCTGGGCCAGGACACCATGGAGGACTGGGGCTGGCGCATTCCCTTCCTGGTCGCAGGACCCCTGGGCCTGATCGCCATCTACTTCCGGAGCCGGATCGAGGAATCCCCGCAGTTCCAGGCCACCCTTGACGCACAGGAGGACCTGGCGAAGAACGCCGCTGCCGCTGACGAAGCCGCGGCCAAGGGCCCGGTGGGCATCGTCAAGGCCTACTGGCGCTCGATCATCGTCGCCATGATCCTGGTGGCCGCCGCCAATACCGCGGGCTACGCCCTGACCTCCTACATGCCGACCTACCTCACCGAGTCCAAGGGCTACGACGAGGTCCACGGCACACTGCTGACCATCCCCGTGCTGGTGGTCATGAGCCTCTGCATTCCGCTGACCGGCAAGCTCTCGGACCGCATCGGCCGCCGCCCGGTCCTCTGGATCGGTGCCCTGAGCACCGTCGTCCTGGCCCTGCCTGCCTTCCTGCTGATCGGAATCGGCCAGATCTGGTCGACGCTGGCCGGACTTGCCCTGATCGCGTTCCCAGTGACCTTCTATGTAGCCAACCTGGCCTCCGCCCTGCCGGCACAGTTCCCCACCTCCAGCCGTTACGGCGCCATGGGGATCGCCTACAACTTCGCCGTGGCAATCTTCGGCGGAACCACTCCCTTCATCGTTGCGGCACTGATCAGCGCCACCGGCAACGACATGATGCCCGCTTACTACCTCATGGGCACGTCCCTGGTGGGTGCCGTCGCCATCTACTTCCTCAAGGAATCGGCCCGCCGCCCGCTTCCCGGCTCCATGCCCAGCGTGGACACCCAGGAGGAAGCGAAGGAACTGGTGGCCACCCAGGACGAGAACCCGCTGATCAACCTGGACGAACTGCCGTTCGAAACGGAAGGACAGTTCGAAACACAGGACGGCGCGGATCCGCACGGACAGCGCAGGGTTCCGGCAGGCGAATAACCCCCGGTCCGGGCACGCTTCCAGCCTACGCTCACCGGGCCCGTCCCGAGTGCTTCCGTGGGGGAAGCGCGCGGGGCGGGCCTTTGCGTGGCCCTGGATGTCCTTTTGTGTCTGCCGCCGCGCCGGGGAT
>JABFWC010000494.1 GCA_013362385.1 Pseudarthrobacter sp. | reverse complement strand
GATGGTGTCGTCGTCCAGGTGCTTGCGCCAGTTGAAGGACGGCGAGCAGTTGTAGGAGAGCATCTGGTCCGGGAAGTCGGCCTTGACGGCTTCGGCGAACTTGCGGGCGAGTTCGAGGTCCGGGGTGCCGGTTTCCATCCAGATCAGGTCCGAGTAGGGGGCGTAGGCCTTGGCGCGGGCGATGCAGGGTTCGATGCCGTTGCGGACCTTGTAGAAGCCTTCCGCGGTGCGCTCACCGGTGATGAATTCCTGGTCGCGCTCGTCGACGTCGGAGGTGATCAGGGTGGCGGCCTCGGCGTCGGTGCGGGCGATGACGACGGTGGGGGTGCCGGCGACGTCGGCCGCGAGGCGGGCGGCGTTCAGGGTCCGGATGTGCTGCTGGGTGGGGATGAGGACCTTGCCGCCGAGGTGGCCGCACTTCTTTTCGGAGGCGAGCTGGTCTTCCCAGTGAACGCCGGAGGCGCCGGCCTGGATCATGGACTTCATGAGCTCATAGGCGTTCAGCGGGCCGCCGAAACCGGCCTCGGCGTCGGCGACGATCGGGACCAGCCAGTCCTCAACGGTATGGATGCCTTCCGAGAACTCGATCTGGTCCGCCCGGAGCAGGGCGTTGTTGATGCGGCGGACCACCTGCGGGACGGAGTTGGCCGGGTAGAGGGACTGGTCCGGGTAGGTGTGACCGGAGTTGTTGGCGTCCGCGGCGACCTGCCAGCCGGAGAGGTAAATGGCGCGCAGGCCGGCCTTGACCTGCTGCACGGCCTGGTTGCCGGTCAGGGCGCCCAGGGCGTTGGTGTAGGCGCCGGTCTTGTGCTCCTCGCTGAGCTGCTTCCACAGCTTCTCGGAGCCGCGCCGGGCCAGGGTGTGCTCTTCGGAGACGCGGCCGCGGAGGCGGACGACGTCGGAAGCTGAGTAGTCCCGGGTCACACCTTCCCAGCGCGGGCTGGCGGCCCACTCGAGCTCCAGGGCCGCGGCCTGCTCTTCGGGCGTCTGCGAGGCGGGCTCAAATGCTGCAGTCATCGTTGATCTCCTTGATTGAGCTCCGGACGGAGTAGGTGGGAACCGCGCCGTTGAGGCTCCCACCGGCTTATCCGGTGCGGTGTTTCTTTCCGTGTGGACTACTTTTCAGCACTTTCAACGCCCTTTCCAGAGAAAACCTCTGGAAAGAAATGCAGTTCTTCACGTATTCTTCAGAAATGTCGCCTTCAAGCTGGAACAGGGACGTCACCCAGCCGCCGTCCTCCGCCGCAGCGGAACTGGACGTCATCTCGCTGGGCCGCCGCGTCCGCCATCTGCGCAAGCAAGCCGGACTGACGCTCGATGACTTGAGCGCCGCCGTCGGAACCGCCCCCAGCCAGCTCAGCCTGGTGGAAAACGGCAAGCGCGAACCGAAACTCGGGCTGCTCCAGCACCTCGCTGCAGCCCTGAACGTCAGCATCGACCAGCTCCTTGGCGCCGAGCCGCCCAGCCGCCGGGCTGCCCTGGAGATCGAACTGGAACGGTACCAGCGCGGGCCGCTCTATGAATCCTTGAACCTGCCGAAAATCCGTATCAGTTCGCGGCTTCCGCTGGATGTGCTCGAGGCCCAGGTGGGGCTGCTGCAGGAGCTCGAGCGGAAGATGAACGAGCAGGTGGCCACGCCCGAGGAAGCCCGCCGTGCCAACGGTGAACTGCGGGCCATGATGCGGGAGCGGGGGAACTATTTCCCGGAGTACGAGGCCGAGGCGCAGAAGGTCCTCAAGGAGGTGGGGTACACCGCCGGTCCGCTGAGCCAGCACGTCATTGCAGACATCGCCGCGCACCTCGGTTTCACCCTGCACCATGTGGGTGATTTGCCGCATTCCACCCGGTCCGTGACGGATTTGAAGAATCGCAAAATTTACCTGACGCAGAGCCAGCGGCAGGACCATGACCCACGCTCGGTGCTGCTGCAGGCCCTTGGCCACTACGTCCTCGGCCACGAGACACCCAGGAACTACGGTGACTTCCTGGCGCAGCGCGTCGCCACGAACTATTTCGCCGCCGCGCTCCTCCTGCCCGAGCAGGCAACCGTCGAATTTCTGCAAAAAGCCAAGGCAGCCAAGGAGATCGCGGTGGAGGATATCCGGGACGCGTTCGCCGTTTCCTACGAGACCGCCGCGCACCGCTTCACGAACCTGGCCACTAAACACCTGGGCATCACCACGCATTTCCAGAAGACACACCAGAGCGGCATCATCTACAAGGCCTACGAGAACGACGGCGTGAACTTTCCCCAGGACCACACCGGCGCCATCGAGGGCCAGCCGTCGTGCAAGGCCTGGACATCACGCGCAGTGTTCGACGTGCCGGACAAGTTCAGCGCTGACAGCCAGTACACGGATACCCCGTCCGGAACCTACTGGTGTACCGCGAGGACTGAACGGTCAGCAAGCGGTGAGTTCTCGTTGAGCATCGGTGTGCCGTACCAGCACGTGAAGTGGTTCCGCGGGCGGGAGACCACTGCCCGGGCCACCTCCAACTGCCCCGACCCCACCTGCTGCAAACGTCCGCCCGCTGAGCTGGCCAGCGCATGGGCGGGGAACGCCTGGCCTTCCGCCCGTGCCCACTCCCACATCCTGGCCGCCATGCCTCCGGGAGCTTTCCCCGGCGTGGATGAGACCGAGGTGTACAGCTTCCTGCAGGCCCACGCGGGTAATTGAGTTATCGTCTACCTTCCAAGGCGCACCCATGGGCAGCACTCAAACTACTGGGCGTCATGGCTAGTCCATCGAGTATTTCGTCACGCAGGATGTCGAGCGCGGCCCAATAGGATTCTTCGCTGCCGGACCATTTACCGAAAGCTCCGAGGAAGCGCACAAATTCGTGCAGGGCGATGCAGAACGAAGTGCAAACATCTGGATTGCGCTCGAGCAGTGCGGGGACCAGTTCCGCCAGCAACTCGGTATCCAAAGTCGTTGCTTTCGGGCACCCACTATATTCTGCATGGAGCTTATAAAAGACGGTCAGGCGCTCTAGGACAGTGGCCACGTTCATGTTGACGCCTCGGGCGCCATACCAGCGGGCGAAGGACGGTAGTAGGGACTCCAAGTCGCGTATAGTGCGGTCCGGAGTGAGCGATTCATTCGGGATGGCATGTGGCATGGCGTCCCCGAAGCCGCTCCGGGCATGATCCCTCTGTACCGCCCGCCGGCGCTGGTTCCTGCCCACCGTGATCCTCACTTCCTTCCTGCTCTCCTGGTCGTCCAAACAGTAGGGAGGAAACTGCCGGCCCTGCGACAGCCGGAAGCGCGTATGTGGATAAGACGCCGAAACCCGACCCAACGTCTGCTCACTTATGGGGCGCGAGGTGATGGGGCGTTGTGGGATGTGGGGCAGGAAGTGATGGGGCGTCGGTGGTTTTGGGGCAGGAAGTGATGGGGCGTTGGAGGAATTGCTGCGAAACGTGAGTGGGCGTTGGGTCAGCCGTGGAGGGCCCGGTACGCGTCGGCCGCGGCCGGGTGCAGGGGGACACCGGCGGTGTTGATGAGGGTTTCGGCGCTGAGGAACTGGACGCCCAGGGTGGACTGGGGAATCAGTTCGCCGGCGTTGTGCACCAGCAGCTGGACAGTCCGCTCCACCGTGGGGCCGTCCAGGTCCCGCCGGCACAGGAGCAGGTTGGGTGCGCCGACCGTCCACACCGCGGGCACTCCGGGGTAGCTGCCGTCCGGGACCAGGACGCGGTCGTACACGCCGCCGTACCGCCTGCGGAGTTCCGGCAGCAGCGGCGACAGGTCCAGCAGCGCCAGCGCCACCTCCTGCGTGGCGGCCGCGATCGCCGCCGTGGGAACGCCGCCGGACCAGAACAGGGCGTCCACGGTCCCGGCCTTGAGCGCTGAGATGCCGTCGTTCAGGCCAAGGTTTTCGACGGCGGTCGTCCCCGGAGCAGGCGTCCCGGCATCCGGGGAGGTAGCCAGCCCGGCCGCCTCCAGGAGCCTCGGGGCGGTGATGGACGTCCCGGAACCGGGCTGGCCCACGGCGACCCTGCGACCCGCCAACCCGGCGATGTCCCGGACGCCGCTGTCCCTGCGGACCACGCAGTGGACGTAGTTTTCGTAGACCTTCCCGACGGCCGCGATCTCCGCCCCGCCGGGTTGCTGCCCGGCAGCGTCGGCGAGGGCCACGGCAAACGCGGCCCGTCCTGCCCGCAGCTCGGCAAGGTTGTCCAGGCTGCCGCCCGTGGGCACCGCCCTTGCATGGCGGGCCACGCCGTGGCGCTCCAGCGCGGCGGCCAGCAGCGTGGAAAATTCCAGGTAGAACCCGCCTGGTTCGCCGCCTGCCACCGTCAGCAGGTCCGGCCGGTCCCCGGCAGTGCAGGAACCCAGGGCGGGCGGCAGCCAGGCTGCGAGTCCGACGGCGAGCGCGGACTTCAGCACCGACCGCCGCGGGGGCGGGGCGGAGAGTCCGTCCGGGATGCCAGGGTCACGCATGGCCGCCACCCCGGCCGGACCCGCGCGTTTCCTGCCCGGCCGCCGGAACAGGAAACTCGATCCTGGCTGAGAGCCCATGCGGTGCTGCGTCGGCCAGGACCAGCCGGCCGCCATTGGCTGCCGCCAGCTCGCCCACGATCGTCATTCCCAGCCCTGTGCCGGGGACCGAGGCATGCCGCGGGGACCGCCAGAACCGGGTGGCAGCCGAGGCCCGCTCCGCTTCAGAAAGCCCTGGACCGTCGTCGGAAACCTCCACAACCACCCGCCCCGGCACGGAACGGACCCCCGCGGTCACGGTTGCCCCGGGGGCGTACTTGAAGGCATTGCCCAGCAGGTCGCCCACCATCTGGGCAAGTTCGGCAGGCTTGCAGGCCACCAGTGCGGCCTGCCGGGGCGCCGGTGCCAGGACAAGCCGGCAGCCGGCGTGCCGGGCCAGCGGTGCGGCCCGTTCGATTTCGCCCTGGAGAACCGGGTAAGGATCGATCGGTTCCGATCCGGGCTGCTCGGCCTGGCTGACAGCGGCACGGAGGGAACCTTCGGATGCCCGGTGCTCCGCGGCGGCGAGCTTCAACACGCCGTCCAGGATCTCCTCCACCCGTTCCAACTCCGCCATTGCCCGCTCGGCGGCATCGTGTTCGCGCGCGGACTTCAGTTCGAGCTGGAGCAGGTCGAGCCGCAGCCGCAGGGCGCCGACGGGATTGCGCAGCTGGTGGGAAGTGTCCGCAATCAACTGGCGCTGGGACTCCATGCTGGCGCTGACGGTCCGCGCCATCGCGGTGAAGGAGCGGCTCAGTTCCCGCAGTTCCGGCGGTCCGGCTTCCGGCAGGAGCCCGGCACGGCCTGTGCTGCCCAGCTCGTTCACCGCGGAGTTCAGGCGCAGGACCGGCCGCAGGACCCAGCCGGTCACCCGGGCCGCGCCGAGCAGGAGGATCGCGGCAAGGGCGAGTGCCGCGACGGCCACCCCGAGCCACCGCTCCTGGAGCTTCCGCTGGGCCGTTGCCGCATCGACCTCGAGGACCACGGCACCCAGGACCTGGCTCGCATTGCCGAAAGGCCGGAAGATGACCTGGGCCGTGGGTCCGAAAGGCTCCAGCGGTTCGAGGGCGGTTCTGCTGACGTTCAACCGGGCCACGGACAGGGCCTCCTGCACGTCCGCGCGGTCCGCGTTTAGCCCGCCGGACGCCAGGGTCTCCTGCTGGAGGCGCACCACGATGCCCTCCCCATAGAGTCCGGAGTACGTGTCCATCTCCCGCTGCAGCCGGGCGGTGTCGCCGTCGCCGGAAGCATCGAACGCCACCTGCGCCAGCCGGTTCAGCGACGCCGCCCGGTTGATCTGCAGCTCCTGGGTCAGTTCGCGGGAAGCGGAGGTCAGGATGGTTCCGGAAATCAGGAAGACCACCACCAGGCAGAGCACGCTGAGGACGCCGAGGACCCGCAGCCTCATCGGGCAGCCGCCTCCACGCGGTACCCGACCCCGCGGACATTGATGATGAAGCCGGGCTTCTGGAGCTTGGCACGCAGCCCGGTGAGGTGCACGTCGAGGGAGCGCGAGGAGGCCACGAAGGCATCCCCCCACAGGGCGTCCAGGATCTGTTCACGCGTGACCACCGACCCGGCATGGCGCGCCAGCAGGGCCAGCAGTTCAAACTCGGTGGCGGTCAGGGGGAGGCGTGCGGCCGCCTTGGAAGCAACGCGCCGGTCGAGGTCGATTTCAAGGTCGTCCAAAACGATGGTGTGCTGTGACGCCGCGGAGCTGCGCCCTGCCCGCCGCGTCACCGCCTCTATCCTGGCCAGCAGCTCCACGAGCTTGACGGGTTTGACCAGGTAGTCGTCCGCGCCCGACCGCAGCCCAAGCACCACGCTGCGTTCGTCGTCGCGCGCGGTCAAAACCAGGATGGGAACGTCGGTGACCTGACGGAGCTTGCGCAGCACCTCCAGTCCGTCCATGTCGGGCAGCCCCAGGTCCAGCAGGATCACCTGGAAGTTCCGGTGCGAGAGGAGCGCGTCCGCGCCGCGGGCCACCCTGGAGGCCGCATGTCCCGCCGTGGCGACGCCGGCCTCCAATGCGCTGGCCATGGCGTCGTCGTCCTCGACGATCAGCACTTCCATTGCCCTGTTCCTTGCTGTTTATGCGGTGTCCGGTCTATCCCCGCCTTTGGAGAGTACCGCGCCTGCTCTGTTTACGCCCGACGGCGGTCCCCCGGCAGGCAGGGAAGGGAGCGCGGCAAACCTAAGGAAGTGTTAGGAAATGCGCTCCCGCGTTGGCTGTGCCGTGCATCACCCATAGGTTGGAGAGGGCCCTTCCGGCGCTGGAGGCCGCATTAACTACGAGGAGGAACTCACCGATGAGCACCGAACAAGCCATCCCTGCCACGGAGGCAGCCCAGACCCGGCGGGCGGTGGGCAATATCCTGAAAGGCTCCGCCGGCAACCTCGTGGAGTGGTACGACCTCTACGTCTACACGGTCTTCGCGGCCTACTTCCAGGCCCACTTCTTCAATTCCAAGGACGACCTCCAGGCCGGGCTTGAAGCGATGGCCGTCTTCTCGACGTCGTTCCTCATGCGTCCCATCGGGGCATGGTTCTTCGGACGCTATGCGGACCGCAAGGGCCGCAAGGCCGCACTGACGCTGAGCGTGACCCTGATGTCGGCCGGCTCATTCGCCATCGCCGTGCTGCCCACCCAGGACGTCATCGGCCTGTGGGCCATGATCCTGCTGGTCATCGTCCGTGTCATCCAGGGCTTCTCCGTGGGCGGCGAGTACGGAACCAGCGCCACCTACATGTCCGAGGCAGCCACCTCCAAGCGCCGCGGCTTCTTCTCCAGCTTCCAGTACGTGACCCTGGTGGGCGGCCAGATGCTGGCCCTGCTGGTTTTGGTCATCCTGCAGAACGTCATGCCCAAGGGCGACCTGGGCGAGTGGGGCTGGCGGATCCCGTTTGCCATCGGCGGCGTCGCGGCCCTTGTGGTCCTGTGGCTGCGCCGCTCCATGGAGGAGACCGTCTCCGACGACCAGCTCAGCGCGGCAAAGTCTCCCGCGGCAGCGGGCCAGGCCCAGCCGGGAACCCTCAAGCTGCTTTTCACGGGCTACTGGAAGCCCCTGCTGGTCTGCATCGGCATCACCCTCGGCGGCACCGTGGCGTTCTACACCTACACCAACTTCATCCTGAAGTTCATGAACGATACGTCCGGCATCGCCAAGACGGACACCTCCGTGATCAACTTCTGGGCGCTGTTCATCTTCATGCTCCTGCAGCCCGTGTACGGCATCATCTCGGACAAGGTGGGCCGCAAGCCCCTGCTGCTCTGGTTCGGCATCACCGGCGTGCTCTTCACCTGGCCGCTGCTGTCCACCCTCGCCGGCACCAAGGATCCGTTCACCGCGTTCCTGCTCATGATGGGCGGCCTGGTGATCGTGGGCGGCTACACCTCGATCAACGCCCTGGTGAAGGCCGAACTCTTCCCGGCCTCCATCCGCGCCCTCGGCGTGGGCCTGGGCTACGCGATCGCCAACTCCCTCTTCGGGGGCACGGTTCCGCTGATCGGCGCGGCCTTCCAGAAGGCCGGCCAGGAGGAGCTGTTCTTCACCTATGTCACCATCGCGATCGCTGTTTCGCTGCTGGTCTACATCTTCGCGCTG
>JABFWC010000156.1 GCA_013362385.1 Pseudarthrobacter sp. | reverse complement strand
ACGTTCGCCGTCAGGTCCGCCACCATGTCTGCCCGGTGCAGGGCCATCCACGATGGCAGGTCTTCGATCATGTTCATCGGGCGGCCGCCTTGCGGTCGAGGTCAAAAAGGTGTTCTTCGTCCATCGAATCCGAGCCCGCTTCGAGTCGGCGGATGGCCGACACCAGTTCCTCCAGCAGGGGCACCTGCAGTCCATGCTTGGCGGCCATTGCGATGACGGGCTCGTACTGGGTGGGAACCTCAGTGGGGCGTTTCCGCACGGCGATGTCCCGCCAGATGCCGGAACGAGTCTTGGCCGGGGTCGACAGCCACTTGACGAGGTCGTCGGTGGCTTCTGAGTTTCGAACAGGATCGGCGCCGCGGATATAGCTGGAAGGATCGAAGGCATCGAATCCCTCGAGGCGGATACCCTCGGCTGCTGCAACGTCGAATACTTCCGCCGCCAGTCCGTTCATGGCAGGCCGGTGCCGGTCGATCAGCTCGCTCATGTCGGCGTCAGCGAGCGCGGTGGCCGTCAGCATCGCGCCGAAACCGAGCTTGGCCCACAGGAACCCGGCTACGTTGCCGCTCACGGTTGGGGTGCCCCAGTGGCCGAGGTCCTGTGCGAGCTGCCGCACCCGGTCGCTTGTCCCCCCGGAGTATTCGCCCAGCGCCATCGCACCGCTGCCGCCGTCGTTGATGACGCCCGGTTCGATCACGTCGGCAAAGAGATCTACGAAGGCAATCACTGTCCGGTGAGCGCCGACGCGCGCAGCAATGGTTGCCTCGTTGAGGCCGTTCTGCATGGACGCCACGTATCCGTCGGCGCTCAACCTGGGAGCTATCCATGCTGCGGCGCTGTCGGTCGCTTGGGCCTTAACTGCCAGGAGGACGCGGTCCAGGTGTTCCGGTGCATCGGCAAGGCCGTAGACCGGGACGTCCGCCACCATGACTCCGGAGGGCGTCTTGATCCGCAGCCCGTTCTCGCGGATGGCTGCGACGTGGTTGGCGTCGGCATCAACCAGCTGGACCGGAACCCCCTGTGCGTGCAGGTGCGCTGCAAGGGTCCCGCCGATCGCACCGGCGCCTACCACTGTGTATGTACTATCGATCATTGTTCCCTCTCAAATGGCTGCCGCATCGGGGGCCGCCTTATTAGTCGCCCAGTGAAGCGGAAGGTTCATGGCACCGGCGGACGATCCGCCGTCGACGCGCAGGGTTTCGCCCGTAATCCATTCGGCTTCGCCGCCGGCCAGCCATACGACCGCGCGGGCGATGTCGTCGGGCTCCCCGCGGCGTCCCAACGGATTGCCCGAGACGGCCGTGGCGTATTCCTCGGTCACCGGGTTGGCGCTGCTGTTTACGGTCACAAAGCCGGGGGCGACAGCGTTGACACGGATGCCGTACTGCCCCAGTTCCAGGGCAGAGGCACGCGTAGCCATTTCCAGTGCCGCCTTCGACGTGGAGTACGGCGCCGCGCCAGGACGCGCCCGCAAGGCCGCTCCGGAGGAAATGTTGACCACGCTGGCTCCCCGTCCTGCATCGATGGCCCGCCGGGCCAGGGCCACCGTCGCCAGTAAGGGCGCCCTGGTATTGAGGTTCTGCACCGCGTCCCACGTGTCCGCGTCCAAGGACAGGAACGGCGTGGCCGGATAGATCCCGGCGGAGTTCACCAGCACATCCACAGCCGCCGTTTCCCACGCTTCGGTGAGCATTTCCTCGGGCCCTGAAGGCGCCGCCAGGTCCACTACCAGGGCGTGGGCGTCTTCAGCACCCGCTTCCCGGCACGCTCCCGCGGTCGAAGCCAGGGACCCTGCATCGATGTCCACGAGGGTCAGCCGATAGCCCAGCCCGGCAAATCGCTTTGCAACCTGCCGGCCGATGCCACTGCCCGCTCCCGTGATGACTGCATGCCGGCTCAATCGAGGGCCTTGCCTTTGGTCTCCGGCATCGTCAGGTACACGGCCACCCCGATTGCCGCCGCCACGGCGCAGTAGAGCCACACGAGCCCGCCGTACCCGCTGGTGTTCATCCAGGTGGTGATGTACGGCGCGGTGCCGCCGACCACTGCTACCGCGAGGGCATACGGCAGGCCGATGCCAGTGGCACGGACTTCAGCAGGGAACT
>JABFWC010000007.1 GCA_013362385.1 Pseudarthrobacter sp. | reverse complement strand
CAAGCGGAACCGGGCTAACGGCCTGGATCCGCTTCACCACGGGCAGCCCGAGGGTCAGGTTGGGCACGAAATGGTTGTCCATGACGTCTACGTGCACGGCGTCGGCGTTGCTGATGCGCTGCAGTTCAGCCTCGAGGTTGACGAAGTCGGCGGAGAGGATGCTCGGGTTGATGCAGCATTGCGTCACAGGGGTGCCTTTCATTGAAGGTGTTTGGGTCAAGGAGCACAGGCCAGGCCCGTCCTGCGGGGACCTGGCTTCGTATCCGGACCGGACTCAGGAATTCTTCCTGATGAGGGCCAGGAACATGGCGTCGGTGTGGTGGATGTGGGGCCACAGCTGCGCCGTTCGTTCGTGTCCGGCGCGGAGGTTCCCGGTCAGGCTGACGGCGTCCAGCGCAGCCCCGGAGTCCAGGAGTTCCAGGTCGGTGCGCTTCCGGAGGACGTCGGCCACGACGGCGGTGGTTTCGGCAGGGTGCGGGGAGCAGGTCACATAGGCCACTACGCCGCCCGGCCGCACCGCAGCCAGGGCGGAGCCAAGGAGTTCACGCTGCAGCGGGCCAAGGTCGGCGAGGTCCTTCGGGGTGCGCCGCCACCGGGACTCCGGCCGGCGCCGCAGGGCGCCCAGGCCGCTGCAGGGCACATCCACCAGGACGCGGTCGAAGGCGGCGGGCTGCTCGGCGCCGACCTCGCGGCCGTCCCCTGTCCGCACCCGCCACGAGTCGTGCGGAACGGCGGTCAAGGCCTGGCTGACCAGCCGGGCGCGGTGCGGTGCCGGTTCATTGGCCAAGAGCGTTGCGCCGCGTTCATGGGCCAACGCGCCCAGCAATGCCGCCTTCCCGCCAGGTCCGGCGCACAAGTCCAGCCATGCCTCCGTACCCTGCTCTGCGGGGCCGAGGTCCACCCCCGCCAACGCCCGGGCCACGAGCTGCGAGCCGACGTCCTGCACCCTGATGGTGCCTGCCCGCACGGACGGCAGCCGGCCCAGGTCTCCGCCGCTGGAGAGTGCCGACCCTTCAACGAGTTCGCCGGGGGTGGCACCGTTCTCCAGGGCCTCGTCCAGCTTTCCGAGGCCGGGAAGGGCGACGAGGTTGACCACGGGGGCTGCGTTGTCGGCTTCGAGCAGGTCATTGATTTCCGTTGCCGGGCGCCCGTGGGCGACGAGGGACTGGCGCATGGCGCGGACAATCCATTCCGGGTGCGCGTACCGGAGCGAGGCGATCCTGGTTTCGTCGGCTTCACCGGCCACGAGCAGGTCCAGCCATTCCTCGAGGGTCCGGGCGGTCACCTTGCGCAGCACGGCGTTGATGAGGGCGGACGGGCCTGCGCCGATAACCGCGCGGGCCAGCCCCACGGTCTGGTCGAGCGCGGCGTGGGCGGGTACCCGCATGGCCAGCAACTGGTGCGTTCCGATGCGGAGGGCATCGAGGATGGCGGGGTCCAACTGGGCAAGCGGACGGTCCACGCACCTGGCCAGGATGGCGTCGTACGTCCCCTGACTCCGGAGGGCACCGTAGCTCAGCTCGGTGGCAAAACCGGCGTCGCGCTTGTCCAGGCCGTGGTGGCGGATCCGGGCAGGCAGGACCAGGTTGGCGTAGGCGTCCTCGGCCGCGACGGCGCGCAGGACCTCGAAGGCCACCAGCCGGGCCGGGTCCGCGCGGCGGGTGCGCTGGGACGGGGCGCTTTCGGTGAAGTTTCGCGCCGGACCCCGGTTGCGCTCACGGCCCTGCGCGTCGCGCCGGCTGGCGTTCCCGCCGCCTCCCTTGCTGCCGCTGCCCTGGCTGCCGTTCCCCTGGCTGCCGGGGCGGCCGCTTCTGCCGGTGTTGCGGCGGCCGCCGGCGTTTGCCGGCCCTCCCGCACTTCCGCCGGACCCGCTCATTCGAACACCACGCTTTCCAGTGAAGCCATGCCGCGCGCCCAGTCGGCTGCGGCCATCATTTTTTTGCCGGCGGGCTGGATCCGGGTGAGCTCCACCGCGTGCGAGCCGGTGCCGACCAGCACGCTCTTTCCATTCAGTGACACCGCGCCGGGGGCCAGTCCGGCGACGTCGGGGCGGAGCCGGACGGGTTCGAGTTTCACCCGTTGGCCGTCCAACAGGGTCCAGGCACCCGGTTCCGGGGTCACGCC
>JABFWC010000340.1 GCA_013362385.1 Pseudarthrobacter sp. | reverse complement strand
AGGATGCGTGCCAATTCCTGCGGGTTGAGTACCGGTTCGGCGGCGATATTGAAAGCACCGCTGGCGCGCTGGTCCACCACGCGCCAGTATGCCTCTGCGACGTCGTCGGCGTGCACCGCCTGGAATATGAGGTTGTCCGGCGCCGGGAGCAGCGGAGTCCAGGGCTTCCCCGGGAGTATCCGCGGAATCAAGCGGCCCAGGAAGTACCGCCCGATTTCACTTCCCGCGTTTCCCTGGAAAATGAGGCCCGGGCGGAGCCTGGCGACCGCGATGGCCGGCTCCCGCTCTGCGTACTCGTCCAAAAGCTTTTCCTGCTCGGCCTTGTGCCGGCTGTAGTGGGAGCCCGGCATGCCTGTCGCGGGCCAGGTCTCGTCCCTGCGCTGGTCCTTGCTCGAACTGCTGTAGGCGCCAACGGAGGAAGCGCAGACAACCTGTTTCACGCCCGCCCTCCGTGCTGCCTGCAGGACGTTCGCGGTTCCCGTCACGTTGGTCCGGTGCAACTGCTCAAGGTCGCGGTTCGGCTGGATCTGCCAGGCGAGGTGCACCACTGCATCGGCCCCGCCCAGCGCCCGCTCAAGCAGGGGCCGGTCCTCGTCCGAGCCCACGTCCAGGGTGTGCCACTCCACCCCCGCGTACGGTTGCTCCGAGGTGTCCGGGAGGCGCCTGCTGATACCGACCAGCTGCAGGCTGCCGGGCTTGTGGTCGAGTTGGCCCTGGAGGTTGCGCAGCAGTGCGGTCCCCGCGTTTCCGCTGGCTCCGGTAATGGCGATGCGCATGGCGAAGGCTCCTTGGATGGTGGGTGATTTACCGCTTACATGCCGAGCCTACAACTGGGAAGGATTGAATTATAAGCAACCTTATGATTTGCTGCTTCTAAGTCTTGCCGCAGGCTTTCGGAAACCAGACCGAGGGATAACGACCTATGCCCGAATCCTTTGCCGCACTTGCCGTGGATACTACGCCAGTCCACCAGCTGCTTCCAGAACCGCAACAGAACCAAGGCCCGCCCGCCCAGCCAGGACGGCTGCGGGAGACCTTCGAGAACGAACTGGTGCTGAGGTACCTGGACCTGGCTGAGGCCCTCGCCGCGCGTTTTGAGGCGCGTGGCCGGGAACGTGCAGACCTGAACCAGGTGGCCTACCTCGGCCTCGTGAAAGCCGCCCGCGGCTTCGACCAGGCCAAGGGTGAAAGCTTCCCCGCCTACGCCGCGCCCACCATTACTGGCGAACTCAAAAGATACCTGCGTGACCGCACTTGGGTGGTGCGGCCGCCACGCCACATCCAGGACCTGCGCACGAGGCTCTTCAGGGCAGAACCGCAGCTCACCCAGTCCCTTGGACGGAGTCCCAGCGTGGAGGAACTGGCCGGGGAATTGGGGACCGACCCCGCGGAGGTGCAGGAAGCAATGTCCGCATCCAGCAGCATGCACCCGGATTCCCTTGATGCCGTCAGCCCGAACTCGGATGCCCCGTCCATCGGTGAGATGCTGGCCTGTCCCGATGCCCCGCTCGAGCGGCTGGAAGAGCTGGCCTGCCTTCGCGATGCCATGCAGGACCTCGACGACGCGGACCGGGAGCTTCTCTACCGCCGCTACTTCTGCGAGGAAACCCAGGTCCAGCTGGGCAAACGGCTGGGCATGTCGCAAATGCAGGTTTCCCGCCGCCTGGCCAAGGTTCTGGTGGAACTGCAGCGCCGGCTGGAGGGAAGTGTCCAGTTCCGCGGGCCGGAAGCCGGAACCAGCCACGGAACCGACAACAACAGGGCCGCACGGGCTGAACACCCCCTGGGCTCTGCCGCACCGTTCCGGCACCTGCGTGCCGCGGGAAGTTCCGCCGCAGCCGGTGCCGGCACACGCCGCCGCCTTGGCGGCGGAACCAGGGCCAACTGACGCTTGAGGGCTGCTCCCGGAGGAGGCATCCGAACCACCAGATTCCTATCTTGCCTGTTCAGCGGCGGGGCCTGACCACGGTCCGGAAGCCGAGAAAAGCCCGCGGCCTTGTTTAGGAGCAGCAGGAGGAGGGAACAGGGTGGATATGGAAAGCTCCGAAACCTCCAAGCTCAGGGCTGTCCTGTTCGACCGGGACGGGACCCTGGTGGTCGATGTGCCATACAACGGTGATCCGGACCTGGTCCAGCCCGTGCCCGGGGCAAAAGACGTGCTGGACAGCCTCCGCGCGGCAGGCTTCGCAACCGGCGTCATCAGCAACCAGTCCGGCATTGCCCGCGGCCTCATTACCGCCGATGATGTCGCCAGGGTCAACGCCAAAGTCGAAGAACTGCTGGGCCCTTTCGACGTCTGGGAAATCTGCCCCCACTCCGAACAGGACGGCTGTGCGTGCCGCAAGCCGGCCCCCGGAATGGTCCACAACGCGTGCCGGAAGCTTGGGATCAGTGAATCCGAGGCGGCCCTGATCGGCGACATCGGTGCCGACGTGGGCGCCGCGGAAGCTGCCGGAGCCACCGGAGTCCTTGTCCCCACCCCTGTGACCCGTGCCGAGGAGGTGGCCGGGGCCAGGCTGGTGGCTCCTGACCTGGCATCCGCCGTCGGCCTGCTCCAGGCGGCGCCCTGATGGGGCGGGTGCTGGTGGCCCGGCTCGACAGCATGGGCGATGTCCTGCTGGCTGGCCCGGCGGTACGCGCAGTGGCCAACGGGCGGGGCCCTGACGGCAGCGGCAGGAACCAGGTGGTGATGCTCTGCGGCAGGCAGGGCGAAGCGGCAGCTGCCCTGTTGCCGGGTGCCGACGAGGTCTATAGCTGGGACAGCCCCTGGATCATGAACCCGGCCCCGAAGATGACCGGGCCGCACGCAGACCGGCTGATCGATTACGTCCGCAACTCGAGGATCACCGAAGCGGTCATCCTGACGTCCTTCCACCAGTCGCCGCTGCCGCTGGCACTGCTGCTGCGCCTTGCCGGCGTGGAACGCATCACCGGCGCATCCACGGACTACGCCGGTTCCCTCCTGGACATCCGGCTCAAGCCGGGGGAGGACTTTCCGGAAGACCAGCCTGAAGCGGAACGCGCCCTCGGCATCGCCGAAGCGGCAGGTTTCCGCCTGCCTGCCGGTGATGACGGAAAGTTGCACGTGAAATCCATTCCGGACGTCACCGGACTGGTCGGCACCGAACCCTACATCGTGGTCCATCCCGGAGCAGCCGTCCCCGCCAGGGCGTGGCCCCCGCTGCACCACGCCGCCGCCGTCGAACTCCTCCAAGGCGCGGGGCACCGCGTAGTGGTCACCGGCGGCCCGGGCGAAACGTCGCTCACCGCCACCGTGGCGGGCCCTTCCGCCCTGGACCTTGGCGGCCGCACCGACCTTGACACCATGGCCGGGGTGATGGCCGGAGCCGACGCCGTGGTGACCGGCAACACCGGTCCTGCCCACCTCGCCGCCGCCGTGGGGACGCCGGTTGCCTGCCTGTTTTCCCCCGTGGTCCCGGCCATCCGCTGGGCCCCGTACGGCGTGCCGCTGGAACTGCTCGGCGACCAGAACGCGGCGTGCCGGATGACCCGCGCCAGGGTATGCCCGGTCCCGGGCCACCCCTGCCTGGACTCCGTTTCGCCGGAGGAAGTGGTGGCGGCGGTGGAACGCCTGATCAGCGGAGTGAGCTCCTTCAGCACCCATGTCAGCACCCGTAGAAAGGCCCGTAACAGATGAGAATCCTGCTCTGGCATGTCCACGGATCCTGGACGGACGCCTTCGTCCGCGGCCGTCACGAGTACCTGCTGCCCGTCCTGCCCGAACGCGGTGCCTGGGGCCTGGGCCGGGCCGACCGGGACTGGCCCGAATCGGCGCGGGAGGTGGACCTGGCGACGCTCGATGCGGACGCCGTGGACGCCGTCGTCCTGCAGCGTCCCGAAGAAATCGACGAAGTGGCCCGTACCCTGGGCCGCGTCCCCGGCGTTGACCTGCCCGCGGTCTTCGTGGAGCACAACACGCCCAAGGGAAACTTCCCCAACATCCCGCACCCGCTGGCGGACCAGGACGCCATCCCTGTTGTCCACGTGACCCATTTCAACCGGCTGGCATGGGACAACGGCTCTGCCCCCACCACGGTCATTGAGCACGGAATACCGGACCCCGGCCATCTCTACACCGGCGACCTGCCCGAGCTGGGCGTTGTGGTCAATGAACCGGTCCGGCGCGGCAGGGTCACGGGCACGGACCTGCTTCCGGCCTTCGCAGGCGTGGCGCCGCTGCAGGTTTTCGGGATGAAGACCGAGGGGCTCGCCGAGGCCACGGGAATTGACGCCGCCAGGCTGACGGCCCGCGGTGACCTGAAGACCCGGGAGCTGCACCGGGAGCTGGCGCGCTGCCGGGCATATGTGCACCCGATGCGCTGGACCTCATTGGGACTGTCCCTGCTGGAAGCCATGCACCTGGGCATGCCCGTGGTGGTCCTCGCCGCCACGGAGGCCCCCCGGGCGGTGCCCCGGGAGGCCGGAGTAGTGTCCGCCGACATCGATGAGCTGCTCCGCTGCGCGGCGCGGCTGGTCGCCAACCCGGAGGAGGCGCGGCGTCGGGGACTTGCCGCACGGGAAGCGGCGCTGGAACGCTACGGCCTGGGCAGGTTCCAGGACCGCTGGGACGAACTCCTGGCGGACCTGCGCCAGCGGCCCCGCCGATCCGTCAGCGAGCGCCGGGACGAGCGGATCCTCGTGCCGGCCGGGGAGAGGAAGAGTTCATGAAGATCGCCATGATTTCCGAGCACGCCAGCCCGCTGGCGGCACTGGGCGGAGTGGACGCCGGCGGCCAGAACGTGCACGTTGCCGCGCTGTCCGAAGCACTCGCCAAGCGGGGCCACCACGTCACCGTCTACACGCGCAGGGACGCAGCGGAGCTTCCACGGCGGGTTCGGGTGGGGCGCCGGTTCGAAGTGGTCCACATCGACGCCGGTCCTGCCCGGCACGTGCCCAAGGATGAACTGCTGCCCTACATGGGTGAACTGGCCGACGGGGTTGCCAGGGACTGGGGACGGCGGCCGCCGGATGTGGTGCACGGCCATTTCTGGATGTCCGGGCTCGCTGCGCTGGACGCCGCAAGGCGGCCTGAGACCGGGTACCGGGTGCCGATGCTCCAGACATTCCATGCCCTCGGGACGGTCAAGCGGCGGCACCAGGGCGCGGAGGACACCAGCCCGGAGGAACGCCAGTGGCTGGAGCCCGGGGTGGGACGCGCCGCCGACCGCATCATCGCCACCTGCTCCGATGAGGTCTTCGAACTCAAGGCCATGGGCATCGCCACGGGCAAGATCTCCATCGCCCCCTGCGGAGTGGACCTGAACGTCTTCGGGGCTGCCGGACCGGTCGCCGCCAGGCCGCGCCGCCACCGCATCCTCTCCGTGGGCCGCCTGGTGCCGCGCAAGGGCGTCGACCTGGTGATCCGTGCACTGCCGTACCTCAAAGCGGCAGGATTCGACGACGTCGAACTCCTGATCGTGGGCGGCGGCGGTGACACCGGCAGCCTGGACTCGGATCCCGAGGTCCGCCGCCTGCGGGGCCTGGCCGCCGAGCTCGGCGTCGCGGACCAGGTCACCTTCCAGGGGCAGGTGTCCCGGAGCGAAATGCCGGGTATCTTCCGCAGCGCGGACGCCGTGGTGTGTGCCCCGTGGTACGAGCCGTTCGGCATCGTTCCGCTGGAAGCCATGGCCTGCGGCGTGCCGGTGGTGGCCGCCGCCGTGGGCGGGCTGCGCGACACGGTGGTGGACCATGCCACAGGCCTGCACGTCCCGCCCCGGGACCCGGAAGCCATTGGCTCGGCGCTGTCCCTGCTGCTGGAAAACCCCGACCTGCGGGCCAGCCTGGGCCGGGCGGGCGAGAAGCGGGCTCGAACCCGCTATTCGTGGGACCGGGTGGCCGCCGAGACCGAGAAGGCTTACCAGCTTGCCGCCGCCGGATCCCCGGCCGGTGTTATCCCGATGGAAGGAGCGGCCCTGTGACTGCTGAATGGTCCCTGCGTGAAGCCGACCTTCGCGCCCTGGCAACGCCCCCGACCCTGCCGGCTGTGCTGCCCGGTGCAACCTTTGCGGATGCCGCCAGTGCCGAGGCTGTCCACGCGCACCTGGACAGCGTGCTGCCGGCCCTGGACTCCCTGCGGAACCAGTCCGGCCGGCTGGCCGCCTGGGGCGTGGAACTTGCCCAGCGGCTGCTGCGCGGACAGCGGCTCCTCGCCGCCGGGAACGGCGGCTCCGCCGCGGAAGCACAGCACCTGACCGCCGAACTGGTGGGACGGTTCGACGGTGAGCGGGTCCCGTTCTCCGCGATCTCCCTCCACGCGGAATCGTCCGCGGTGACGGCGATCGCCAACGACTACGGGTACGACGACGTTTTCGCCCGCCAGGTGCGCGCCCACGGACGCTCCGGCGACGTGCTGATACTGCTGTCCACCAGCGGCAAGAGCCCCAACCTGCTGCGCGCCGCCGAAGCAGCGGCGCGGCTGAACATGACCACCTGGGCACTCACCGGCGCCGGGCCGAACCCGCTGTCGGACGCCTGCGACGAAGCCGTCATGATCGACGCCCTCAACGCCAACGCACAGGAGGGCCATCTGATCGCCGTCCACGCTGTGTGCCGTGCCTTCGACCTCGAAGTGGCCCGGCGCACTCCTGGCGCTGCGCCTGCCATGGGGAACGGCGGGATGGGGCACGGCGGGCTGGGGAACGGCGGCAAGCCATGAGGATCGTAGTGGTGGGCGACGTGATGCTGGACGTGGACCTGTCCGGCGAGGCCACCCGGCTCAGCCCCGACGCGCCCGTTCCCGTCGTCGACGTCTCCGGGGTCCGGCGCCGCGCCGGCGGTGCCGGGCTCGTGGCGCGGATGCTGGCACAGGACGGCTGGCCCGTCACCCTGGTGACGGTACTGGGCCAGGACGACGCCGGGGCCCAGCTCCGCGCGCACCTCGCCGGGGTGCGGCTCGTCGCCGGAACCACGGGCTACCCGTCGCCGGTGAAGACCCGGGTCCGGGCCGGATCCCATCCTGTGGTGCGGTTCGACCAGGGCTGCGCGAAGACCCCAGTGCCGGACGTCAGCCCGTCAATGCTCCGCGCGGTCGAGAAGGCCGGCGTGATCATCGTGGCCGACTACGGCAGGGGCCTGGCGGCGAACCCCCGGTTGCGGGAACTGCTGGGCCGCTTGGCCGCGGACGTGCCCATCGTCTGGGATCCGCACCCGTCGGGGCCCGACCCGGTTCCCGGCGTGGCAGTGGTGACGCCGAACATCGCCGAGGCCACCAAGGCTGCACAGTCCATTGCCGCAATGCACAGCTCCGGGACCCGGGCCATGGGAGGGGAAGGGCCCGCCGGGGACCAGGCCGCCGACGTGGCAGCGATCCTGCTGGAGCGCTGGCAAAGCCGCGCCGTCATGGTAACCAAGGGCGAGGAGGGGGCGGTCCTGCTGCGGCAGGGGGACGCCTCTGCCCGCCTCGTCCCCGCGCCACGGGTGGAGGCGGGGGACCCGTGCGGCGCCGGCGACCGGCTGGCCGCCAGCCTCGCGGTGAACCTCCTGGCAGGCCGCGACCTGCCGGACGCCGCCGCCCTGGCAGTGCACGATGCCGCCGATTTCCTGGCCGCGGGTGGAGTCTCGGCGCTGCCCGACACGGGGACGGCGGATGCCGCCGAAAAGCCCGGGACGGCCACGGCGGCCAGCCGGCGAACCACCGAACCTCTGCTCCTGGCCCGATCGGTGCGGGAAAGCGGAGGGAAGGTGGTGGCCACCGGCGGCTGCTTCGACCTGCTGCATGCCGGTCACGTCCGGTCCCTGGCCGCGGCACGGGAACTCGGGGACTGCCTGATCGTATGCCTCAACTCCGACGACTCTGTCCGGCGGCTCAAAGGCCCGGAACGGCCCATCATCGGCCAGCATGACAGGGCGGAACTGCTCCTGGCCATGGAATGCGTTGACGCGGTGATGGTCTTCGACGAGGACACCCCCGAGGCCGCGCTGGACCGCCTCCGGCCGGACATCTGGGTCAAGGGCGGCGACTACAAAGGGGCACGCCTGCCCGAGGCCGACCTGGTGGAAAGCTGGGGCGGCCGCTGCCTCACCGTCCCCTTCCACCCCGCCCGCTCCACCACCGGGCTGGCGGATGCGCTCGCAAAGGTCAGCTGAGCCCTGCTATCCCGAAACTTGTTGTCCCTGTGACTTGTTTTCCCCATTGAAAGGAACACCATGACCGCAGAACCAACTGCACCTGCCACCTCCACGCCCG
>JABFWC010000020.1 GCA_013362385.1 Pseudarthrobacter sp. | reverse complement strand
CCACCACCCAGAAGGAGTGCTGGACGTCGCGGGTCTGCAGGTGAAGTTCAACCTTCTTCCCCACGGGCAGGTAAAGGGTGGGCAGCCGGTCCGGGGCTCCACGGTCGCCGGTGAGGTGGGCCTGCTGCCCGGCGTCCTCGTGGGCGTCCTCCTTGACGTAATTGAAGTCCCAGGACCATTGCTTGCCGTAGACGTCGATCACTACGTCGGGATTCGGAAAGCGTTGGTCGATGGCGCGCTGCTCCCGGTCGGTAAAGACGAACAGGACGCCGATGACGATCAGCGGGATGGACAGGTAGAAGACTTCCAGGGGCAGGTTGTAGCTGATCTGCGGCGGGAATCCCACCGTGTCCTTCCGGCGCCGGTAGGCGATGAGCACCCAGAGCATCAGCCCCCAGGTGATGATCCCGACGGCCAGCGCGGCGATCCAGGAGTTCACCCAGAGGTCCATGATCAGCGGGGTGTTGCTGGTGGTTTCGCGGTTGCCGGGCAGGAAGCCCCGGGACACTTCGGCAGAGCAGGATGCCAGCGCGGGCACGGCTACAAGCCCCGCGGCCAGGGCCGCGAAGCGCCGCATGCTGTGGTTCATGAACGGTTTTGCACCCACAAGTGGTCCCTCCGGCATGCTCCCGAAGCCCAACTGCATGAGCCCGCCCGCCGGCGCGCGGCCGGTGGTTGTGTGGCCCACCATACGCGCGGAGGATGCCGAGGGGAAGAGGAATTTCCGGCCGGACATCGCCGGCGGCGGGACGGGCAGCGGAGGACAGCAATGGCACCGGCAGCCTGTGGACTTTCGGCCCTTGCAGCGGCACCGGAGCGGGGGGAAGCTGTGGACGACCCGGCTGAAGGGATCTGCCATGGACGCCCGCCTCATCCCGCAGGTACTCCTCCTGCGGGCCGCGTTGCGGCGAAGGGACAGGTGGGACGCCGCCCGCATCGCTGCCCACCAGCAGCAAGCCCTGCTCCGCCTGCGGACGGCGGCGTACGCGGGCTCGGAGTTCTACCGGCGGCACCACGCCGGCCTGCACGATGCCCCGCTGGACCAGTTGCCGCCCGTCACCAAGGCGGAGCTGATGGAGCACTTCGACGAAGCCGTGACCACCCCGGACCTGAACCTCGCCGGGTTGGAGCACCACCTGCGCATCCTCACCGAAGGCGGCGGCGATCCGGGGCCGGCGTGGAACGGCCGGTGGTGGGTGGCCGCCACCGCGGGAACCACGGGCCGGCGCGGAATCTTTGCCTGGAACCGGGCGGAATGGGCCAGGGTCCTGGCCTCATACGCCCGTTCCTACGATTGGGCGGGTATTTCCGCGGGCCCAGGGCGGCCCGTGAAAATGGCCCTGGTCAGCTCCCGGATCCCCAGCCACCAGTCCGCGGTGGTGGCCGCATCCCTGGACACCCGGTTCGTGCCCGCCCTGCGGCTGGATGTCACCGCCCCCATGGCCGAAACGGTGGCCGCGCTTAATGCGTTCCAGCCGGGCGTCCTGGTGGGCTACGCCTCTGCCCTGGTGCCGCTGTCGGCCGAGCAGCTGGCCGGCCGGCTGCGGATTGCCCCCGAGGGCGTGATGTCAGCCTCCGAGGTGCTCACCCGCCAGGCGGCCAGCGACATGGAAGCCGCGTGGGGATCGGCCCCGTTCGATGTCTACGCCGCAACGGAAACCGCCGGCATCGCCTCGCCCTGCACCTACCGCCACCGCCATGTCTACGAGGACCTCGTGATCGTCGAACCCGTGGACCAGGCGGGGAGTCCCGTCCCGCCGGGAACCACCGGGGCCAGGCTTCTCGTGACGGTGCTGTCCTCCCGCACCCTGCCGCTGATCCGCTACGAGATGTCGGACAGCATCCGGCTGGGACGCCGCGGCTGCCCCTGCGGCCGCGCCTTCCAGCTGCTCGAAGAGGTCGAGGGGCGGGTGGAGGACGTTCTGGTGCTTCCGGGAAAACAAGGCATGGTGAGCGTCCACCCCAACGTGCTCCACGAAGTCCTCGACCTGGTGAACACCTCGGGCTGGCAGGTAATCCAGGAACCAGGGCAGCTGCGGGTCCTCGTTGCCGGCATCGCTCCCGGGTATTCAGTGCAGGGTATCCGTACCGCAGTGGCCGCGGCGCTGGAAGCGGCCGGAGCCTT
>JABFWC010000119.1 GCA_013362385.1 Pseudarthrobacter sp. | reverse complement strand
CTTGCGAGGCGAGGGGGACGGTGGGGAGCACGCTTCCGGAATCCGCTCACGCGCCGACGTCACCTCGCCTTGCTGCCAATCGCCGTCTGTTGGACCGGCAGAGGTGGGATAGCGGCCCCTTCGGGCGCGGACTCCGGCAGCGTGCGTCTAAGGGAGCGTCACGTCCGCTCAGCGGGCGTCTACGCGACCGAGCACGCAGAGGAGTTCGTGCCCGACGGGCCAAAGGTGACCCCGGTCCGCCGGTCCCGGAGGTGACCACGGACCCGACGGGCCAAGGCGACCACGGCGCGGCACCAAGGACTACTTGGCGCGCTTGTAAAACGGCAGGTCGACGACTTCGAACGGTTCGACCTTGCCGCGGAGATCGATGTCCAGGGCCGTGCCGGGTGCGGAGTATTCGACGTCGACGTAGGCCATGGCGATCGGGTAGCCGAGGGTGGGCGAGGGCTGGCCTGAGGTGACCTCGCCGACCGTCACGCCGTCCTTGAGGATCGGGTAGTGGGCCCGGCCGGCGCGTCGGCCCTGGCCTTTGAGCCCCACCAGGTGGCGGCCGGACGTGCTGCCCGCGCCGGCTTCTTTTTTGGCGGCCAGAGCGGCCTTCCCCACGAAGTCGCCTTCCTTGGAAAGCGCGACGACGGCCCCCAGCCCGGCGGCGAACGGATCGCCCTGCAGCGATAGTTCGTTGCCATAGAGCGGCATGCCCGCCTCAAGGCGGAGCGAGTCGCGCGCCGCAAGGCCGGCCGGGGTCAGCTCCCCGTCGTCGGCAATCGCGATGAAGGCCTGCCACAGTGCCGGAGCGTCCTGGTTGGCCACGAAGATTTCGAAGCCGTCCTCGCCCGTGTAACCGGTGCGTGCCAGCAGGAGTTCCAGCCCGGCGCCGTTGACCAGGAAGGGAACTTCCACGGCGGCGTAGTACTTGAGGTTGGTGACGTCCGCGTGCCGCGCTGCCGGGACCAGCCGAAGCACCAGTTCCTGGGCCTTGGGGCCCTGGACGGCGACCAGGGAGGTGCCGGCCGAGGCGTCCGCAACGGTGGCATCAAAGCCGGCGGCCCGTTCCTGCAGGGCTGCGGCGACGACCGCGGCATTGCCCGCGTTCGGGACCACGAGGTACCTGTCTTCCGCTCGGCGGTAGGTGATGAGGTCGTCGATGATGCCGCCATCGGCGTTGCAGATCAGCGAGTACTTGGCCTTCCCCACGGGCATGGCGGAGATCTTTCCCACCAGGGCGTAGTCGAGGCACGCGGCGGCTTCCGGGCCGGTCACCCAGACCTCACCCATGTGGGAGAGGTCGAACAGTCCGGCCGTCTTGCGCACGGCGTGGTGCTCGGCGAGTTCGGATTCGTACTTGAGGGGCATCTGCCAGCCGCCGAAGTCGGTGAAGGATGCACCCAGCTTTTTGTGTTCGTCGTACAGTGCGGTGTACTTCTCGGTCATGGTGCCGGTCCTTAGTTTTCGAACTCTTCGAGGGGCGGGCAGGAGCAGATGAGGTTGCGGTCCCCTGCCGCACCGTCGATCCGGCCCACGGGCGGGAAATACTTGTCCTGCTTGTGGTGGGCAGGGAACGCGGCCTGCTCGCGCGGGTAGGCGCGGTCCCAGTTGGAGCTGACGACGGCGGCTGCCGTGTGCGGTGCGCGGCGCAGCGGTGAGTCCGCGACAGCGAAATCGCCCTTGGCCACCTGCTCGATCTCGGCGTGGATGGTGATCATGGCTTCGATGAAGCGGTCGATCTCAGCCAGGTCCTCGGACTCGGTGGGCTCCACCATCAGGGTCCCGGCCACCGGGAACGCCAGCGTGGGGGCGTGGAAGCCGAAGTCGATCAGGCGCTTGGCGACGTCCTCGGCGGTGACGCCGGTGCGGGCGGTCAGCTCGCGCAGGTCCAGGATGCACTCGTGCGCCACCAGGCCGCCCTCGCCGGTGTAGAGGACCGGGAAGTATTCGTTCAGGCGGGAGGCGACATAGTTGGCGGCGAGCAGGGCGGACTTCGTGGCCTCGGTCAGGCCTTCCCCGCCCATCAGCTTCACGTAGGCCCAGGAGATCGGCAGGACACCGGCCGAACCGAACCGGGAAGCCGAGATCGCAACGCCGTGCCCGTCCTCGTGTGCTGCCTTGTTGGCGTCGCCGGGCATGAA
>JABFWC010000455.1 GCA_013362385.1 Pseudarthrobacter sp. | reverse complement strand
GTGGCACGTCATGAGCCTTGCCGTCCTCAATGAGGGGCGCGACCTGGACCCCGACTACCGGAAGTCCATGGATGACGCCTGGGGCATGGTCCGCGTGATCATCGCCTCGCAGCAGGAGCACGGCGACCAGACCGTCAAGGCCCTTTACGACGCCATGGGAACGCTGATCCATGCCGGCGGCGAAAAGGACCGCGCCCTGGTGATCACCAAGGCGCTTGCGGAATGCGGCCTGCCGGCATCGCTTGCCGGCGCGGCCACCACGGACGCCTACGATGACAAACTGCGCGCCATCCACGAGGAAGGCATCTCCCTGGTGGGTCAGGACGTCGGAACGCCTGTGGTGGCGTTCAATGGAACGGCCTTCTTTGGCCCCGTCCTGACCCGCGTTCCCCGCGGGGAGGAAGCCGGGAGGCTATGGGATGCCACCACGGTACTGGCCGCCTACCCGCACTTCTTCGAGCTCAAGCGCAGCCGGACTGAACGGCCCGAATTCAGCTGACCTGCCGCCGGGAAAGCGGCCGGAAACCTGCCGGAAGGCACTGCCGGGGCCCCGGGGAAACTACGCATTTGTAGTTTCCCCGGGGCTCTTGCATGTCCCTTGGGGCAGGACAAGAATAGTTCTTACCCACTTCGAAAGAAGCGGGACGCAGGAACCAAAGATTCAGTGATATGTAGATTGACGCAGCCATCGGCAAAGTCGGATGCAAGCTACTAGTGACGATGTAGTAAGACCTGAAGATCAGCGGATCCTGCCAGACCATCAGAGAACGTCACCGGATGGCCGAAAAGTCGAAGCCCCACCAACGGCAAAACGCTGATGGGGCTTCCCCTTTGCCCTGATGCCGCTCCGGTACCAGGCTTCGTCGTATTTAGGCCTTCGCCGGTTCGTCGCTCGGTGCCAGGGCCACGTCGGTGACGGTAAGCTCGCCGTCGCCCACCATCAGCGTGATTTCGCGGGCGTTGGAGGCTGCCTTCAGGTCCGCCAGGCCCGCCCGGAGCTGGGCGGTGGGACCCTCAGGCGCGGTGATGGTGGCGGACAGCACCTCCGTGCGCTGCTTGACCTTGGCCTCGGACTTGGCCTTCCGCACACCGCTCAGGGCGACCCCGACCGTGGACAGCATGGTGGTGTCCCCGCCGGGGATCGCCAGCGCTGCAGGCCACGCAGCCCGGTGTACCGAGCCGGTCCGCCACCAGCTCCAGACCTCTTCCGTGGCGAAGGGCAGGAACGGGGCGAAGAGCCGCAGCAGGGTGTCCAGCGTGGTCGCCAGGGCAGCCAGCACGCTTGCCTGCTCCGCTTCCCCGGCCGCGCCGTACGCGCGGTCCTTGATGAGCTCCACGTAGTCGTCGGTGAACTGCCAGAAGAACGATTCCGTCAGCTGCAGGGCCCGTGCGTAGTCGTAGTTCTCGAACGCCTTGGTGGACTGGGTGACGACGTCGGCCAGCTGCGCAAGCAGCGCCCGGTCCAAGGGATTGGTGAGGACGCTGAGGTCGCCGGAGAGCACCGAGTTTTCGGTGGCGCCGAGGTTCAGCACGAACTTGGACGCATTCAGCAGCTTGATGGCCAGGCGCCGGCCGATCTTCATCTGGGCGATCTCGTAGGCGGTGTCGGCGCCAAGCCGTGCCGAGGCTGCCCAGTAGCGGACGGCGTCGGAACCGTATTCGTTCAACACATCGGTGGGGACCACGACGTTGCCCTTGGACTTGGACATCTTCTTCCGGTCCGGGTCCAGGATCCAGCCGGAGATGGCGGCGTGCTTCCACGGGGCGTTCTTCTGCAGGGCATCGGCGCGCACGACCGAGGAGAACAGCCAGGTGCGGATGATGTCATGGCCCTGGGGACGCAGGTCGAACGGGTAGACCTTCGCGAACAGCTCCTCGTCGCGGCTCCAGCCGCCCACGATCTGCGGCGTCAGCGACGATGTGGCCCACGTGTCCAGGACGTCGGCGTCACCCGTGAAGCCGTTCGGCTGGTCACGCTGCGACTCGTCGAAGCCCGGTGCGGCGTCGGCTGCCGGGTCAACGGGCAGCAGGTCGTCCGAAGGCAGGATCGGGTTGTCATAGTCCGGGTTGCCCTGTGCATCGAGCGGGTACCAGACGGGGATGGGCACGCCGAAGAACCGCTGGCGGGAAAC
>JABFWC010000452.1 GCA_013362385.1 Pseudarthrobacter sp. | reverse complement strand
GGGACATGACGTTGGCCGCCGCGAGGATGGAGCGTCCGTTCCGCCAGGCTGTGGTGAGGTAGGAAGTGGGGGCCGGTGACCAGCTGTCGGTGTCCCCGGGACCGCCGGTACGAACGGGGAATTCGCGCACGAAGTGGAACAGCTGGCCGGCCGATGCGCCACGGAAACCATAGATTGACTGGTTGGGGTCGCCCACGGCCGTCACCGCGTGGCCCCCACCAAAGAGTCGTGAGAACAGGACCAACTGGGCGTACGAGGTGTCCTGGAACTCGTCGAGCAGGACCACTTTGTAGCGCTGCCGTTCCATCTTGGCGGCCAGTGGAACTTCCCGTGCCACCCGTGCGGCCAGTGCCACGAGGTCGCCGAAATCCAGCGCACCGCGGGCACGTTTGGCCGCGGCGTAGCGGCCCACCATGTCGGCAACGCTTGCCCTGGTCCGCAGCATCCCGGCGAGCTCAGCGGCCGCCTGGGGCGGGTTCTTCTTCTTGTCGGCCAGGTAGGGCAGTGCCTCGAACTCCGCGACGCGCCCCATCAGCCACGCCTCGACGTCCTCCGGCTCCTGGAGGTGTTCAGCGCACTCGCCCGCGAGCTGGATAACCGCCTTCACCAGCGTTGACTTGGCGGCGCGGAAGTGGGCGTATTCGCCGTCGAAAGCTTCCACCACTTCGCTGGCAAGCTGCCAGGCCTGTGCGCCTCCGAGCAGTACGACGTCGCGTTCCACCCCCAGCCGCAGCCCGTAGTCGGAGACGATGCCGCTGGCGAACGAATGGTACGTGGACACCTTGGGTTCGAGCGCGTCGCTGCTGAGCAGGCCCTGGGGGAAGACATCGTGACTTGTGTCTTTTACTGCGAGCCGCTGCAGTGCCAGGAGCTTTGCGCGGATACGCGTGGCCAGTTCGCCTGCGGCCTTTCGCGTGAAGGTCACGCCCAGGACTTCCTCCGGACGGACCCAGCCGTTGGCCACGAGCCACACCACCCGGTCCGCCATGGTGGCGGTCTTCCCCGAGCCGGCCCCGGCGATGACCAGCCGGGGTGCCAGCGGCGAGGAAATAATGGCCGACTGCTCGGCAGTCGGTTTATTCTTTTCGCCGAGCAGCACCGAGAGTTCCTCGGGACTGAAGCGGGGGGCCGGAGGCGCTGCGGGGCGACTCATGGTCTCCAAAGCCTCGTTCACTCGGTCACCTGCCGCCCGCGTATGCACAGCGGACACACTTCGGGGAGCCTGCAGCCGTGGCCGCCATGGCTGCCCTTGGCGGGATCATGCCGTGCCATGAATTCGCTGCCGCCCATGACGGCCGCCGCTTCCTTGACCATGTCCAAGGCCCAGTTCTCCTGCGGATCGATCGGTTCCTGCTGTTGGACGGCCGGGCTTTTCGCCGCGGTCCCGAGCTGCGCGAGCACCGCCCCGCCGGGCAGGCCGGGCCCGTCCACCGGGACGGCAGCGAAGCCGCCGGCGAGGACGGCGGCCTGGTACGCACCAAGCTGGGGGTGCCGGGACAGCTCCGCCTTGCCCGGTTGCCGCTTCCCCGTCTTGAGGTCCACGATGACCAGCCGGCCTTCGCCGTCGATCTCCAGCCGGTCCACCTGGCCGCGGAGGATGGCCGGGCGCGTGGCCCCGTCACCGACCTCCACCCCGCCAAGGGATACCTCGAAGTCCTGTTCGACGCCGAGCAGGCTCCGGCCTTCGCTCCTCATCACGAGCACGTACTGTGCCAGCTTCCGCACCATGGCTTCCGCACGCTGGAAGTCCAGCCTTCCCTCCCAGTTATCCTTCATCCCCAGGGCCGGCCAGCGGCGTACCAACTCCGCGACGTACTCGGGACCGGATGCCTCAGGCATGTCCTGCGCGATGGCGTGCACCAGCGTACCCAGGCTCCGGGCGAAGTCGGTGGCCGCCTCTCCGCCGGCTGCCTGCACGAACCAGTCCAGCGGGGACTTCTGCACTGTCTCGACCTTGGACGGAGACACGAAGACCGTGCCCCCGGCAGGAACCACCGGATAGAGGGATGTCAGCGGCGCCAGTCCCCACCAGGTGTCCGGGTGGGCGCCTGCGGCAGGGGGCTCGGCAGCGGCCTGGAGCGCAAGGACCCTGGCGGCTTCCCCGGCCTCGGGCGCCCGGGCCGCATCCAGCTGCGC
>JABFWC010000255.1 GCA_013362385.1 Pseudarthrobacter sp. | reverse complement strand
AACATGCTGCAGTCCGCGGCCTACGCTTCGGTCAAGAACGGCAGCGGCTGGAAGGTCCGGTTCCTCGTGCTGGAGAGCGCCGGAACCGCCAGCTACAACCTGGTACTGGAGAAGAAGTTTCCGGTGCTCGGCAGGCTCTGGTACCTCATCAAGGGGCCTGACCTGCAGTCCGCGGAGGACCTGAAGCCCGTCCTGGAAGCCTGCGCCGCCTTTGTCCGCGGCCAGAAGCTGAACGTCTTCACCATCAAGGTCGAACCCGACATTGTCGACTCCGGGGAGGCGCAGGCACGGCTCGCGGAGGCCGGCCTGGTCAAGGCGCCCAACATCCAGTCGAACGACTCTACAGCGCTGCTGGACATCTCCCAGCCGGAAGAGGCAGTCTTCAAGGCGATCTCCTCGAGGGCACGCAACGCCATCCGGCGCGCTGAGCGCGAAGGCTGCCAGGTGGTGCGCAAGGAGCATGGGCCCGAGACCTACCGCGCCCTCTACGACTTGATGGCGGATACCGTCAGCGCCAAGGGCTCCATGCCGCTGCGCAGCTACGACTACTACGCCCGCTTCTGGGACGAATTCTGCAACCGGGGCCAGGGGAACTTCTTCTTCACCTACGAGGACGGGAAACCCAGCGTGGGGGCGTTCGTGATCAACTACGGCGCCAAAGCGACCTACAAGGACGGCGGCTCCACCCAGAACCGCAAGCAGTACGGTGACTCACACCTGGTGCAGTGGGCGGCGATCCGCAGGATGCAGGAATTGGGATGCACCGAGTACGACTTCTGCGGCACCCCGCCGTCTTCCCGGATCAAGGACAAGAGCCACAACCTGTACGGCATGGGCATGTTCAAAACCAGCTTCACCAAGACCGTGACCGATTTCGTGGGCTGCCACGACTACGTCCTGTCCCCGCTGCGGCACCGGCTCTGGGTCGGCGGCGGAGAAAAGGTCTTCCGCCGGATCGAGACCACGCGGACGGGCCAGCAGTTCTACTGACCGCCGCCTCGGCCGCCCGTGCCGCTGCCGCCCGGCTGCACGGCTCCGCCCCGAACACGTCAAGCCCCGCGCGCGCCGCCCGGCCGCGAAGAGTTCAGAAGAAGGTCCTCCCTTGAATAAAGTTCCCGCCGCCAGCGAACTCGAGTACGCCATCCTCAGCGACGCCGACTTCGAGGCCTTCGCTGTAAAGCACCCGCAGAACAGCTTCCTGCAGTCCGTCGACTTCGCCCGCTTCCAGCGCGCCCGGGGCCAGCAGGTGGAACTCTTCGGGGTCCGCCGCGACGGCGAGCTCGTCGCGGCAGGAAAGCTGAACTACACCACCACGCGCCTGGGCTACACCGTCTGTGAATGTGCCAAGGGCCCTCTCATGGACTACACGGACCGGGAACTCATGGGCGCCGTCGTCGAACTTCTCCGCAAGCATGCGGCGGAGCGCAAAGCTGCCGAACTTCGGATCTCCCCGAACCTCCACTACATCGCCCGCGACGCTGACGGCGCCGAGCACCCCGGGATCGAGGACAACCGGCCGCTGGTGGCAGAACTGGTACGCCTGGGATTCCGGCACCAAGGGCTGGACATGAACTTCGTCAACGTGAACTGGATGTTCGTGAAGAACCTCGTGGGGATCCAGGACGCCGAGGAACTGATCATGGGGACCAGCTACCGGACCCGGAAAGCGATCCGGAAGGCAGAGAAGAACGGCGTCTTCCTGGAGCAGGCCACGCTGGAAACCCTGGACGACTTCTACGGGGCGTTAAGCCGGGCCGGTGATGAAAAGGGCTTCGTCTACCGCGAACGCGCGTACTACGAGCACCTGCTCCGCGCCACCTCGCCCGAGTTCACCAAGCTGATGATGGCCAAAATCGATATCCCGGCCTACCGGAAGTCCATCACCGAACGCCTCGCCGCCGAATCGGCCACCGCCGCAGACCTCCGCCGCGAAGTGGAAGAAACCGGCAGCAAGAAGAAAGCCAACCGGCTCAAGGTGGTCCAGGACCTCGTGGACAGCTACGAGCGCAGCCTGAAGGACATCGAACGGTTCCCCGACTCGGTGGGCACCGCCACCGTGGCAGCCATCCACTTCGTCTGCTACGGCGACGAGGTGGTGTGCGTCATCGGTGGCACCGTCCAGGACTACATCTACTTCAACGGCGCCACCTCCCTGTACTGGGGGATGATGCTGCACGCGCTCGAGAAGGGGTACCCGCGGTACAACTTCTACGGCACCTTCGGCATCTCCGGCCAGGACGAGGAAGGCCACGGCGGGTACGAGTTCAAAAAAGGCTTCGGTGGGGAGGTAGTCCAGCTGGTGGGTGACTTCGTTTTGCCGGTGCGGCCGGCCGTCTTCCATGCCAACCGCCTCGCCCGGAACGCTGCCGGCGCGGCCCGCACCATCCTGGGCAAGCTGCCGTTGAAGCGCAAAGCCTGACCAAAAGTAGATCGCGCACTGGGAGGAAGCGACTCATGACGGACCGGCCCGGACACCACGGCCGCAGGCCCACGACCGACGGCCTGCCCAAGACGGAGCCGCTCACCCCCGCGCAGCTCCGGCAGGATGCGGCTGCCAAGAGGATGCTGCGCCGTTTGGTGCAGGGGGAGAACCCGCCCACGGCGCCCTTGAGCATCGTGGACCGGCTGGCCGGCAGCCCCTACGCGAACCCCACCATCCAGGTGGGCGGCGTGGATACGTCTGCCCGCAAGACCCTGGACTTCGCCCTGCACCTGGCCGAAACCATGTTCCGCTACGGCGCGGGTGCCTTGGAAGTCGAGACGAGCATCATCGCCGTCACGGCCGCCCTGGGCCTGAAGAACATCGAGGTGGACATCACCAACCAGTCCGTCGGCATCAATTACGCGCCCAAGGACCAGACACCCATAGCCCTGCTGCGGGTGGTGCGCTCGTGGACCAACAACTACGCGGGCCTGGCCAAGGTGCACCAGCTTGTCACCGACATCGTGGCCGGGGGAGTGGGCCGTGACGAGGCCATCCGCCGGCTCAACGAGGCCATCACCAGCCCCAAGCCGTTCCCGCGCTGGATGGTCACGGTGGCGTTCGGCATCTTCGCCGCCGTCTTCGTCGGGGTGCTGGGCGGCGGACCGGTCTCCTCGGCCATAGCGTTTGTGGCCAACATCGGGATCAGCCTGCTGGCCCGCCGGCTGGGGCGCTGGCGGGTGCCCGACTTCTTCATCACTGCCAGTTGTTCGTTCGTGGTCACCATGCTCGCCCTGCTGTTGTGGCAGTCCGGCCTGACCAACTCACCCTCCATCGTGGTGGTGGGCGGCATCCTCCTGCTGCTGCCCACGGGCCGGCTGGTTTCCTCGGTCCAGGACGCCATCAACGGCTTCCCGGTCACGGCAGCCGGCCGGTTCCTCTCGACCCTGCTGACCTTCGGCGCCATCGTGGCCGGCATCGCCGTCGCCTTCGTGGTGGGGGAGCTGACCGGGCTGCAGCGCATCGACGTCACGCAGACCTTCCCGCCGGCCTACGATCTCTGGGTCCTCATCCTCTTCGTTGCCGCGGCGGTGATGGCCATTGGCATCACCGAACAAACCACGTGGAAGCTCCTGTTACCCACGGCAGCCGTGGGCGTGGCGGGATACCTGGTGCTGCTCGGTGCCGGCCTGCTGGGGATCGGCGACCGCTTCTCGCCAGCCGTGGCCGCCGTCGTCATTGGCCTGCTGGCGCGGGTGGTGGCCCTGCGGATGGGCGCCCCGCAGCTGGTGGTTGCGGTCCCGGCGGCCTTGATCCTCCTGCCCGGCCTCACGATTTTCCGTTCCATGTACGTGCTGACCGTCGAGGAGGCTGAAATCCTCGCCGGCGCCGGCGGCATGCTCAGCGCCGGCGCCATCGTGCTGGGCACGGCAGGCGGCATCGTCCTGGGGGACGTGCTGGCCCGGCCGTTGACCCGCAGCCTGGCGAGCAATGAGCAGCGCCGCGCCAGGCGCCGCTAGGCGCTACAGGGGCAGCGGCTCCTAGATCTGGCCTACCGGCAGCTTCTTCTCGGCTTGGAAGACATCCTCCACGCGGCCCTGTGCCCAGTAGCCGGAGAGGGACACCTGCCGCCGGTCCAGGCCGCGCTGCTTGAAGAAGACCTCGCGCAGCGCCTTCATGTAGCCCCGTTCCCCGTGGGCGAAGACGTCCACGGTGCCCTCAGGCCATTCTGCCTCTGCCACGGCTTTGGCCAGCAGGTCACTGGAACCCGCCGGGGTGCCTTTGCGGGACCGCCAGGTGATGGCGACACCCGCGGGGGCATTGATCGCCTGGATGTCGGCCTCGGACCCGACCTCCAGGAACGCCAGCCCCTTGGCCTGGGCGGGCAGCGACTCGATGGACGCGGCGATGGCCGGCAGGGCGGCCTCGTCCCCTGCGAACAAGTACCAGTCCGCCTCAGGATTCGGGTTGTAGGCACCCCCGGGGCCGGTAAAGGTCAGCGCGTCACCCGGCCGGGCCTTCGCCGCCCACGGACCTGCCAGGCCCTCATCGCCATGGACCACGAAATCGATGGCCAGTTCCCGGGCGGCCTCGTCAACCCGGCGCAGCGTGTAGGTGCGGGTGAACGGCCACTGCTCACGCGGCATGCTCTCGCGGACGGCCCACAGATCCAGCGGCGAGGGATAGTCAACACCCGGCTGCGGAAAGACGATTTTCACATACCGGTCCACGAAGCCGTTGTTGACGAAGTCGGCGAAGCCGTCCCCGCCCGCTACGACCCGGACCATATGCGGCGAGAGCTGCTCCGTGCGCAGCACTGTCAGGTTGACCTGGGGCCGGTTTTTCTTGGTGGCGCTGGTATCGGCGGGAACAATGCTCATAAGGCCAGCCTAAGCTAGGCCACCGGCGGGAGCTCCCAGGTTACGCCCAGCGCACCCTGTTCCCGGAGCAGCTGGTTTACCCGGCTGAAGGGCTTTGAGCCGAAGAACCCGCGGGAGGCGGATAGCGGGCTGGGATGGGCACTTGCCACGACCGGGCTGCCGGCCAGGTACTGCCGCACGCCCTCCGCTTCCTTCCCCCACAGGACGGCCACCAGCGGCACCCTTGACCCGTCCGCCGCCTGCCGCCTGGCGACGGCGGTGACAGCCGCCGTCGTGATCTCCTCCCAGCCCTTGCCCCGGTGCGAGCCCGCCGCGCCCGCCCGGACGGTGAGGACACGGTTCAGGAGCAGCACGCCCTGCTCCGCCCAGGCCGAAAGGTCCCCGTGGACGCGCGGCGGGATGCCGAGATCCGATTCGAGTTCACGGTAGATGTTGGCCAGGCTGCGTGGCAGCGGCCGGGTGCGCGGGTCAACGGAGAAGCACAGCCCCACGGCGTGCCCCGGCGTTGGGTAGGGATCCTGGCCCACGATGAGGACCTTCACGTTGGCGAGCGGCTGGCGGAAGGCACGCAGGACGTTCGACGGCGGCGGCAGCAGCGGGTGCCCCGCGGCCTCTTCCTCCGCAAGGAAAGCCAGGACGCTGCGCAGCTTTCCCTCCACGCCCGCCAGCGCAGCCGCCCAGTCGGGGGCCATCAGTTCAGCCAGCGGCAACCCCGCAAGGTCGGCGAACCTCAGGGCGTCCGCCGGGTCCTGCTGCAGTTCGAACAGCGCATCGGATCCAAACCTCGTCCCATTCTGGCAGGAGGCGCAAATGACATGTCTGTTATTCGCCCGTAGCATAGGGGTCAGACATCGACCTTAACCAGCGAAGGAGTGTGCCGTGGCGGAACCGGCCCGGGAACACCTGCCGGAGCAGGAACCGCGGAAATCCCTCCTGGCAGACTTTTCCCCCCGTGATTCTTCCCTCACCGAGCGCGAGCAGCAGATGCTGGAGCTGGAACGGCAGTGGTGGAAGTACGCCGGAGCCAAGGAACAGGCGATCCGCGAGCTGTTCGACCTCTCCGCAACCCATTACTACCAGCTGCTCAACGCCCTGATCGACCGCGAGGATGCACTGGCCCACGATCCCATGCTGGTGAAGAGATTGCGTAGACTACGTACGTCGCGTCACCGTGCACGTACTGCCCGGCGCCTCGGGTCCGACGCCTAAGACCCCCGCCACGGCCTCCCGCAGCAATTCCCAAGGATGCATCCATGACCCAATACGCCCGCGATGAATTCGACAAGGTTCCTGAAACCGGGTCGCGACAAGGTGTCCACCGGACGGCTTCGGCCCCGGCGCGGGTACGGCTGTGGCCCGTCCTGGCGGTGGGCGTCGCCGCGCTGGCCATCGGGCTGGTATCCTTCCTGATCCTTCCGAAGCTCGGCTTCGGTGGTATCGAAAGCCAGGCATCGGCGAGCATGGAGGCCAGTCCCCTCGCGGTCACCGGGTCGACCCCTTCCGCCCGCGCGTCCGTTCCTGCCGCTTCACCCACCGCGGCGCCCTCTTCGTCCGCCGTGCCCTCTGCCGGCAGCGAACCCGAGCCCACGGCATCCGCGGTCCAGCAAGCCGTCGTGAACAAGGCGCAGGCAGTGGCCGTGTACAACGCCACGGGCACAGCCGGGCTTGCCAACCGGGTGGGCGGAACAGTCCAGGCCGATGGCTGGCTGCTCGGCCAGGTCGGCAACTGGGCCGGCGCCCCGCAGAAGTCCTCGGTGGTGTTCTACGCAGGCGATCAGCAGCTCGCCAGCGCCCGGGAGCTGGCAGCACTGCTGAACATCCCGACGGTGGTGAAGAACCCGGAATTCCAAGTACCCCTGGTGGTGGTGCTCGGCCCGGGGTACCGGTAGCCGCACCTCCAGTCACGCCTGCATAACGTTCAGCAACCGGTGCCGGCACGCCACTGCAGCCGGCACGGGCGTTGGCTAGAGTGGCTTCAAACCGGCCCGGCCGGACTGTACACCCGCCCGGTCTAACGGAAAGAGTTGGTCATCATGGCACTGGGAACCGTCAAATGGTTCAACGCCGAAAAGGGCTATGGCTTCATCACCGTTGACGGCTCCGGAGATGACATTTTTGTCCATTGGTCTGCCATCCTGGGCGAGGGCTACCGGGCACTCGACGAGGGACAGCGCGTGGAGCTGGAAGTGGGCGAGGGCGAAAAAGGTCCCCAGGCCGAAAACGTCCGGCCGGCCGAGTGAAGAGGACCATCCGTCCCGCTGTCTTTACCCTGCCGGCAGCCGCCCTGTCCCTGGCCGGCCTCGTCGCCATTACGGGCTGCTCCGGGGTAACCGGCAACGCACGCATGGAACCGGTGGACGCCTCCGGCGACGGGATCCTCCGCGTGGGCCTGATCCTGGACAACACGGGCAGCAGCGCCTTCCTCAACGCCCCCCAGCTGGCCGCCGCCAAACTTGCCGTCCAGGAGATCAACGCCGCCGGCGGCCACAAGGGGCGCCCCGTGGAGCTGCTGCCGGTGCACCTGGACCAGGACACTGCCGGGCAGGCCCGCGACCTGGTGGCTGCCAGGGCCGACGTGGTCATCGGACCTACCGACTCCAGCCATGCCGCAGCCGCCGTCGAGGTCCTTTCCCGGGCCCACACGCCGCTGATCTCACCGGCCAACACCGCGGCCGCCCTGAGCGGGATCGACAGCGGGGGCTACTACTTCCGAACGGCGGCGGCGGACGTCGCCCAGGGGCCGGTGCTGGCCAAGCTCGCCAAGGACTCCGGGGCCGGGTCCATCAGCGTGCTGTCCGAGGACGGCGCCTATGGCAAGGAACTGTCGGCGGCGGTGACCGAAGCGGCGCGGGAATCCGGGCTCGCTGTCCTGGCCGGCGGAGTCTTCAAGCCCGGCGACGCCGCGGCGGCGGCAGCCGCTGCAGGCAAGGCGAAGCCGGACGTCGTCGTCCTGATAGCCCGGGAAGGTGCCCAGGGCGCGCTGGCGGAACTGAACAACGCCGACCTCGGCGGGTCCCGGATCCTCCTCAGCGATGGAGCCTTCGGCCGCTACGGGTCCAAGCTCGGCTCCCGCGCACTGGAGGGGGCGCGCGCCGTGGTCCCCGGTCAACTGCCCACCGCCGCTTTCCAGGGCAGGCTGCTTGGTGTCGACAGCTCACTGAAGGACGTCTCCTACGCTGCCGAAACATACGACGCCGTGACACTCGCCGCGTTCGCAGCGGCCCGCGCCCAGGATGATGCCGGACGATCCATCGCGGCCAACCTGGTCCGGGTCTCGGGGGGAACCGCGGCGACAGGCGGGACGACGGCGGCGGGCGCGGCGCATCCCTCCGCTCCCTGCCGGACCTACAAGGAGTGCCTGCCCGGCCTGGTGGCCGGCGGCGGGATAGATTACGACGGCGAATCGGGCCCGGTTGCCTTCGACGCCCGCGGCGACATCACCACGGCCACCTTCACGGTG
>JABFWC010000242.1 GCA_013362385.1 Pseudarthrobacter sp. | reverse complement strand
AGAGGTCGTCGCCGCGGAGGCGGCGCCGCTGGACGGCCAGGCGGTGCGCCTGGCCGTCCACCACTTTGGCAATCCGGCGGAAGCCGAGAGCCTCGCCGCCAGGCTGGCGGCGGCGCTGCCCGCCTGCCCGCCGGCGCAGATCAGCTCCCTCCCCGCTGTCCTGGCTGCGCACGCCGGGCTGGGCGTCCTGGCCGTCATCGTTGGCAAACGCCCCGGTCCTGCCGGACCCGCCGGCCTTTCCACATAAGGCCTGTGCCCCCTGTCGCGGCGCAGCCCGTGGCCCCTACGGTGAACGCATGTCACGCCGGGATGCTCGAGCCGCAGGTCAGACCGCGCGGCATGCGAGGGAACGCCTCGAGGCTGCCCTCGGGGAGCCGAGTTCCGGGCTACCGGGGGAGCACCTGGCCCTTGAAGGTTTTGAATACACCGGCGCCCCGGCGGCCGGAGCGGATACCGGCAATGGGCCCGGCGGCAAATCCCCCGGGGCGCCGATGCTGCGTTGGCGGGTTGGGCTGCGCGTTGCGGTGCTGCTGGCCGTCCTTGCCGTGGCGGCCGGAGCCTGGTTCTGGTTTCAGGCAGGAGCGGCCGCGCCGGAAGTCCTGCCGCTGAACGCCGTCAGTGCCGGGGGCAGCACCGGGGTTCCGAACGGTGGAGAGGGTCAGGGGCAGGACGCGTCCACACCCGCCGCGCTGGTGGTGGTCCACGTGGCGGGGGCCGTGGCCAAACCCGGGGTCATCCGGTTGCAGCAGGGCAGCCGCACGGACGATGCGATCGCTGCCGCCGGCGGCGCCACCCCGGACGGTGACGTTAACCGGCTCAACCTTGCGCTCGTGGTGGAGGACGGCCAGAAAATTTACGTCCCGCGGCAGGGGGAAGCCCTCCCGGCGGCGCCCGATGCCTCCGGCCCCCGTGGCGCGGAATCGGGCGAGGCGGAAGGACAGGGCCAGTCACCCGGTGCAGGTGGAAAGGTCAACCTCAACACCGCGGGCGCAGCCGAACTGGACACGCTGCCAAAAGTGGGGCCGGTGCTCGCCCAGCGGATCGTGGACTGGCGCAACGAACACGGGCCGTTCACGAGCGTCGAAGAGCTGGACGCGGTGGACGGGGTCGGGCCGAAAATGCTGGAGGCCTTGCTGCCCCTGGTGACGGTTTAAGGCGCCGGCGGTGGCAGCGGATCCGGGCAGGAGCGGGCCGGGTGCTCGTCGCGGAAGGCCCGCGGCCGGGCCCGGGCGGGACAGCGGAAACGGAAGGTCCAGTCCCTGGAGCCGCTATGTTGACTCCGCGGTCCTCGGTCGGGCGGCCGGGCCGAATGCTCCGGCAGCTTCAGGAACAGCAGGCTCGTCCGGAACACGGGCTTCTTCACGAACGCCGGCATCTCCCGGAACCCCTTCTCCTTCACGGGCGCCGGGACCGCCGCGATTGCCCGGGATGTCCCGGCGCCCGAGGCAGATGGTGCAGATCTATCGGGAACTTGTCCTGAAGCAGGTCCGGCAGCGGGTAACCGATCGCGGCAAACCGCAGGAAGAAGACGGGTCCGGTACTGCCGGGCCGCGGCGCCGCACGGACCTGCGGCTTGCGCTTCCGGCCGCGCTGGTCTGGGGTGGCTCCATTGCCGGGCTGTGGCTGACGCCCGCGGGATTGGCCACACTGTGCTGCGCCCTGGCGGCACTGGGCGGCGTCCTCCTGGCCTGCGCGGCGAAGGGGGGAACCGTCCGTAAGGGGCGTCCCGCCGTCGGGCCCTTAGTACGGTCGCGCAGGAGCGGGGTCCGGGCACGGAGCCTGCCTGCCGCTCTGGGCGTCTCCCTCGTGCTGGCAGCGGCTGCGGCAGCCCATTCTGCAACAGCCTCCAGCCAGCGGTTCGATGGTCCCCTCGCCGATGCAGTGGCGGCGGGGAAATCGGCAGTAGCCGTCGTCGAGGTGGCAGGCAGCCCAAAGTCCCTGTCCGGCCCGGGCGGTACGGCGCAACGCTGGTCGGTCCCGGTGTGGAGCAGGGAGGTGGCCACCGGCGGCGTGCTCGTGCGCACGCGGGCCCAACTGCTGGTCCTTGGCGGGGACGCCTGGGGCGCGGTGCTGCCGGGACAGACGCTCCGCATTGCCGGGAAGCTGCGCGCCCCGGAGCCCGGCGGCCAGGACGCCGGACTCCTCGCCG
>JABFWC010000352.1 GCA_013362385.1 Pseudarthrobacter sp. | reverse complement strand
GGCAGTGCGCTTCAGCCTGCTCCGGCACTGGATCTTCCGCCGCGCGCGGCACCGTTAGCGGCGCCTGGCAGACTCAGCGGGCGCCCAGTGCTTTCACGCCGGCGACGGCGGTCCGGACGGCGGCGGCGGCTGCCTGCAGGTCGTCGTGGGTGACCGAGGCGTCGAAGCTGAAGCGTACGGCTGTCTGGGCGATCCCGGCGGGGATGCCCAGCGCGGTGAGCACGGGCGAGGGCGCATCCGAGCCGGCCGCGCAGGCCGAGCCGCTGGAGCAGACGATGCCCTGCCGTTCCAGTTCCAGCAGGACCGCTTCGCCGCTGGTGCCCGGGAAGCAGAACGAGGCCACCGACGGCAGGCGCTCGGTCGGGTGGCCGGTGAGGACGGCCTCGGGAACCCCTGACAGCACGGCAGCGATGAACCCGTCCCGCAGGGCGGCCACCCTCCCCTGCTGGTCCTGCTGGCGGCCCTGGGCCAGCGCCAACGCGGTTGCCATGCCGACGGCGCCGGCCACGTTTTCGGTGCCGGACCGGCGGCCGCGCTCCTGCCCGCCACCGTGGACCAGCGGTTCCAGCCGCGTGCGGCTCCGGACGTAGAGCAGGCCGCAGCCCTTGGGAGCGCCCAGCTTGTGGCCGGAGATGCTCATGGCGTCCACGCCCAGCGCCCGAACATCAAGCGGCAGCCATCCGGCCGCCTGCACCGCGTCGGTGTGGAACGGGATGCCGTGCGAGTGCGCGAGGTCGGCCAGCGCGGCGATGGGCTGCACCGTGCCCACCTCGTTGTTGGCGTACATCACACTGACCAGGGCGGTTTCCGGGCGCAGCACCTCGGCCAGCGCCTGCGGGGTCACCCGTCCGGTGGCGTCCACGGGAACCACATCCACCGCGAAGCCGTGGAAGCGTTCCAGGTAGCGGGCGGATTCCTCCACCGCGGGGTGTTCGACGGCGCTGATCACCACCCGGTCCAGCTCCGGCCGGGCAGCGCGCCGGGCCAGGGCGATGCCCTTGACCGCCAAGTTGTCCGCTTCGGTCCCGCCGGAGGTGAACACCACTTCCCCCGGCCGGCAGTGGAGGACGGCGGCCACGGAGGCACGGGCTTCTGCGAGGGCGGTTGCCGCCGCGTTGCCCAGGGCGTGGTGGCTGGACGGGTTGCCGAACTCACCCGTCAGGTAAGGCCACATGGCGTCCAGGACCTCGCGTCGGACGGGGGTGGTGGCTGCGGCGTCAAGGAAGATCACGGGTCACCCGGCCGTCAGCTCGACATCCAGGCCCAGGTCCAGGGCGGCCACACTGTGGGTGAGTGCACCGACTGAGATGACGTCCACCCCGGTGGCCGCGATGGCGCGGACGGTGCCCAGGTTAACGTTCCCGCTGGCCTCCACCCGCGCGCGTCCTGCCACCAGGGCGACGCCGGCCTGCAGGTCCTCGAGGGTGAAGTTGTCCAGCATGATGGTGTCCACGCCGGCGGCCAGGACGGGTTCGACCTGGTCCATGCTGTCCACCTCCACTTCGAAGTGCGTGGTGTGGCCCAGCTGCGCCTTGGCGGCCCGCAGGAGCTGCGTCAGCCTCGCGGGGTCGCCGCCGGTCATGACGGCGAGGTGGTTGTCCTTGGCCAGCACGGCGTCGGAGAGGCTGTACCGGTGGTTCATGCCCCCGCCGCAGCGGACGGCGAAGCGTTCCAGGACCCGCAGGCCGGGCGTGGTCTTGCGGGTGTCGGTGATGCGTGCCGTGGTTCCTTCGGTGAGCCGGACGAACTCGGCGGTTTTCGTGGCGATCGCGGACATCCGCTGGACGAGGTTCAGGGCCACGCGTTCTGCGAGCAGCACAGAGCGCGCCGCTCCGCTGACCCGTGCAAGGCGGGTGCCGGCGTCGAACGTTTCACCGTCCGCCACCAGCAGCTCGACGTTCATGGCGGGGTCCACCAGCTGCATGGCGTCGCGGAACACGGTGGCGCCGCTGAGGACGCCGGGGACCCGGGCGCTCAGGACGGCGGTGGCCCGTGCCGCAGCCGGGATCAACAGCTGGGAGGTGATGTCGCCGGAGGGCGCGTCCTCGGCGAAGGCGCGTTCCAGGATCTCCCGGACGGGAGCGGCCGGAAGTGTGAGGTCCAGTGCCGGCCGGACGGGCGTAGCCTGGTCGATTACGGCGGGTTCAGTC
>JABFWC010000179.1 GCA_013362385.1 Pseudarthrobacter sp. | reverse complement strand
ACGCCGAAAACTCGCTGCGCGAGCTGGCCGCCCTCGCCGAGACTGCCGGCTCCGAGGTTCTCGACGGCCTCGTGCAGCGCAGGGACAAGCCGGATCCCGGTACCTTCCTGGGGTCCGGAAAGGCCCAGGAACTCAAGGACATCGTCATGGCCACCGGTGCCGACACCGTGGTCGTCGACGCCGAACTGGCGCCATCCCAGCGGCGTGGACTTGAGGACATCGTCAAGGTTAAGGTCATCGACCGCACAGCCCTGATCCTGGACATCTTCGCCCAGCACGCCAAGAGCCGCGAAGGCAAGGCCCAGGTCGAACTGGCCCAGCTCGAATACCTGCTTCCCCGGCTTCGCGGCTGGGGTGAGTCGATGTCCCGCCAGGCCGGTGGGCAGGTGGGCGGCGCGGCCGCCGGCATGGGCTCACGCGGCCCCGGTGAAACCAAGATCGAACTGGACCGCCGGCGGATCCGCACGCGCATGGCCAAGCTGCGGCGTGAAATCGCCGCGATGAAGCCCGCCCGGGAGACCAAACGCGCCAACCGCCGTCGTAATGAAGTCCCCTCGGTGGCCATCGCCGGATACACCAACGCCGGCAAATCCTCGCTGCTCAACCGCCTTACAGACGCCGGTGTCCTGGTGGAGAACGCTCTGTTCGCCACGCTTGATCCCACCGTCCGCAAGGCGGAAACCGCCGACGGCCTGGGGTACACGCTGGCCGACACAGTCGGGTTCGTCCGGTCCCTGCCCACCCAGCTCGTGGAGGCGTTCCGTTCCACCCTTGAAGAGGTGGCCGACGCGGACCTGATCCTGCACGTGGTCGATGTGTCCCATCCGGATCCCGAAGGGCAGATCGCGGCCGTCCGCAAGGTCTTCAGCGAAGTCGACGCACGCAAGGTGCCTGAGATCATCGTGCTGAACAAGGCCGACGCCGCCGATCCCTTCGTGCTGGAGCGGCTCAAGCAGCGCGAGCCGCGGCACGTGGTGGTCTCAGCCCGCACCGGCGAGGGGATAGCGGAGCTGCTGAAGGCGATCAGCGAGTCCATCCCGCGGCCCAGCGTCAAGCTCGAGCTGCTCATCCCCTACAACCGGGGAGACCTGATCAGCAAGCTGCACGAGTCCGACGCGGAGATCATCAGCCTTGACCATGTAGAGACAGGCACCAGGGCCGTCGTGATGGTCCGGGAAGGCCTCGCGTCCGAACTGGAACCATTCGCCAGCAATGTCTGATTCCGCGGCGAGTGAAGCCACGGAGACGCCCGGCGGGCAGTTCGTGATCGAACTGCTCGACCGGGCCGTCGCGGGCATGGGCGGCCAAAGCCGCGAAGGACAGCACGAAATGGCGCGCCAGGTGGCGCGCGCGATCGAAACCGGCAACCACCTGTTGGTCCAGGCAGGCACCGGTACGGGCAAGTCGCTGGCGTACCTGGTTCCGCTCATCGCCCATGCCCTGGAGAGCAACAAACCGGCGCTGGTGTCTACGGCCACGCTGGCCCTGCAGACCCAGATCGTGGGACGGGACCTGCCGCGGCTCCTGAAGAACATCGGCCCTGCCCTGGAACGCCCGGTCAAGGTGGCCCTGGTCAAGGGCCGGTCCAACTACGTCTGCCGGCACAAGCTCGAAGGCGGCTTCCCGTCAGAGGAGCCCGCGGAGGGCCAGCTCTTCTCCCTCGGCGAGGACACCAGCGTCCCGCATTTCGCTGCCGCGATGGGAGGCCCCGCCTCCCAGCTGGGCAAGGAAGTGGTGCGGCTGCGCGAGTGGGCGGAGAAGACGGCCACCGGCGACCGGGACGAGCTCCTGCCCGGCGTCACCGACCGGGCCTGGCGGCAGGTTTCGGTCACCTCGATGGAGTGCCTGGGGGCGCAGAAATGCCCCCTGGCCGCCGAATGTTTCAGCGAGCTGGCGCGCCAGGACGCGGCCGAAGCCGACGTCGTGGTCACCAACCACGCCATGCTCGCCGTCAGCGCCTTCGAAGGGCTGGCGGTCCTGCCCGAGTACGACGTCGTGGTGGTGGATGAAGCGCACGAACTGCAGGACCGGGTAACCGGGGCCGTCACCGGCCAACTGTCCGTGGCCATGGTGCACGCGGCAGCCGCGGCAGCGCGCAAGCACACCGCGATTGCCGTTGACGCGCTCAATGCAGCCGCAGCCAACCTGGAGCTTGCCCTTGCCGGCGCGCCCGGCGGCCTGCTTCCCAGCGGCCTGAACGACGAACAACTGGACTGCGTTGACCAGCTGCGGGAAGCTTGCCGAGCTGCGCTGTCCGATTCAAAGGGGGACAGCAACACCACCGCCGACGGCGGGCGGCAGCTCGCCCGGTCACGGCTCATGCTCATCCTGGAACTGTGTGAGCGCCTGATCGCCGCCCGGGAGAACCGCGAGGTGGTCTGGTTCTCCCGCGCCAGCACCTTCGATCCTGGCCAGGGGTACTCCCAGCCTGATGAGAGTGCGCCGGTCCTGATCAATATCGCACCGCTTTCCGTGGCCGGCAGGCTGCGGGAAGGACTCTTCGCCGGCCACACGGTGGTGCTGACGTCCGCCACGCTGGCCATCGGCTCGGCATTTGAACCGGCCGCCGGCGGGCTTGGGCTGGTGGGCGAGGGAGCCCCAAGCTGGACCGGGGTGGATGTGGGCTCGCCGTTCGACTACCCAAGGCAGGGCATCCTCTACGTCGCCGGGCACCTGCCCAAACCCGGCCGCGGCGTATCGACCGAAGCGCTGGCCGAACTGGAGGCACTGATCAAGGCCTCGGGCGGGGGAGCGCTGTGCCTGTTCTCGTCCCGCCGTGCGGCGGAGGAAGCGGCCGACGCCCTTCGGGCGAAGGTGGGGGTAAAGATTCTGTGCCAGGGTGAATCCACCATGACGGCGCTGGTCAAGCAGTTCGCGGACGAACCCGACACCTGCCTGTTCGGGACCATGTCGCTGTGGCAGGGCGTGGACGTTCCCGGCGGCTCGTGCCGGCTGGTGGTGATCGACCGGATTCCGTTCCCGCGCCCGGACGACCCCCTGATGACGGCCCGTTCCCGGGCGGTGGCCCAGGCCGGCGGCAACGGCTTCATGTCCGTCTCCGCAACCCATGCGGCCATCAGGTTGGCCCAGGGGGCCGGCCGGCTGATCAGGTCGACGGGGGACAAGGGGGTGGTGGCTGTACTGGATTCCCGCCTCGCAACCGAGCGCTACGCCGGGTTCCTGCGGGCCGCCCTGCCGCCATTCTGGTCCACTACGGACCGGGCCAAGGCCTTGGCTGCCCTCAGCCGGCTGGGGGCCGAAGCCTCAAGGTAGCGGGCTTCAGAGCGAGCGAAGGACCGAGACCACTTTGCCCATGATGGTGGCGTGGTCCCCCAGGATGGGCTCGTACTGTGTGTTCTGCGGCAGCAGCCAGGTGTGTCCATCGCGTTGGCGGAAGGTTTTGACGGTGGCCTCATCATCCAGCAGGGCGGCGACAATGTCTCCATTGACGGCGTCAGCCTGCCGGCGGACCACCACCCAGTCGCCATCGCAAATGGCTGCGTCCACCATCGAGTCACCGGCCACCCGGAGCATGAAAAGCTCGCCCTGGCCAACGAGCTGGCGGGGGAGCGGCATGACATCCTCCACCAGCTGGTCCGCCAGGATAGGGCCGCCGGCGGCAATCCGCCCCACCAGCGGGACCATGGCAGTGTCCAGGGCCGTGGGCAGTTCCGTCACGGTGGCACCCTTGCCCGGGGTTTCGGCAGCTGTGCCGCCGTCCGCCTTGCCCGCGCCCCGGTCCAACGTGAGGGGCATCAGCACTTCCATGGCGCGGGGCCGCTTGGGATCGCGCCGGAGGTAGCCGAGCTTTTCCAGCTGGGAAAGCTGGTGCGTCACGCTGGAGAGGCTGGCGAGCCCGACGGTGTCCCCGATCTCACGCATCGAGGGCGGATACCCGTTCTCGTTGACCGAGCGCTGGATCGTTTCGAGGATCTTCTTCTGCCGGGGCGTCAGGCCCTTGGCAGTCCTCTTCTGCTGCGGGGCCGTCCTGCCTCCGGCGGCTGCTGCTGCCATAAACGCCAATGCCTTTCGGTTGCCACCGGACCTCCCGCGCCGCACGTGCAACAGCGCCGCCGGAAGGGCCCCACCGTCAATGTCAGACCCTGCTGGTCAACTTTCGGAGTGGTTGTTCTTTGTTTTCAAAGCTAGGCCAGCCACATTGCTTTTTCAAACATTTGTTCTAGCGAGTCTCGACATTGTTCGTTGATAAGTGCTAAAACTGAACCAGCAAAGTTCGAACATGTGTTCTAGTCCGCTCCTCCCTGTTCGAAGATGCCATCGGAAACGGATTCCATGGCGTTCCGTGAATGGGAAGGTGCGGCGGATGCGGGGCGCTACTTCCGCCCGGCGGCCGGTTTGGTTGCAGCACAGTATGGTCCAGGAGGGCTAAGTTCATGTCAGCTTTATCTCTTCCCCAGGTTTCCCGTCCCCGGCAGCTGCGGGCGCCGCAGGTCCTGTCCCGGCCTGAACCGGCACGCTCCGGCCGCCGTGCGCCGTCCGACCGTCCAGCACAGGCCGGCCACCCTGCGCCGTCCGGCCGTCCATCATCGTCGGCGCCGATCCGGCTGACCCGCCGCGGCAGGATCATCCTGATCGGCATTCCGGCCATGCTCCTTGCTGTGCTCCTGCTTTCCCTGGCCGGGCTCTTCAACGCCCCGGCCAAGGCCTCGGATTCCGCCGCGGAGCTTCGGCTGACGCCCGCCGTCACCGTCACGGTGCAGCCCGGGCAGTCCCTGTGGTCCATTGCCGGTGAGATCGCGCCTGGCCGTGATGCCCGCGACGTGGTCGCGGACATCGTGCAGCTCAACAACCTCCCGGCCGGCGCCGTCCTGCCGGGCCAGCAGCTGTACGTACCTACCCGCTGAGTCGGCCCGGGGCGGCGGGAAGGCACGCTGAGGGCGAACAGCAGCCGTCACATTTTCCGGTGGTTGCCGGGGCAACTAAACTGTTCAGGTGAACGACCAGCTAGAACGTCTGAACCGGCTTCCCCTCCGCAGCAACCTTCGCGGGCTCACCCCTTATGGGGCGCCGCAGCTGGACGTTCCCATCCTCCTCAATGTCAACGAGAACACCCATGGCGTCCCCGCCGACGTGCGGGCAGCCATCAGCGCCGCCGTGACCGAGGCCGCCGCGGGCCTCAACCGCTACCCCGACCGCGAGTTCACGGAGCTGCGGAAGGCGCTTGCGGAATACCTCGGGCACGGACTGGATGAGTCCAATGTGTGGGCGGCCAACGGCTCCAATGAGGTTTTGCAGCAGATCCTCCAGGCCTTCGGCGGACCGGGACGCACCGCACTCGGGTTCCCGCCCACGTACTCCATGTACCCCCTGCTTGCCAGCGGAACGGACACGCGCTACATCACCGGTGAACGCGCAGGAAACTACGACCTCACTGCCGAGTCCGCAGCCCGCCAGGTCAGGGAATTGCAGCCGAACATCGTGTTCCTGTGCTCTCCGAACAACCCCACGGGCACAGCGCTCGGCCTGGATGTGGTCGAGGCCGTTTATGAGGCGGGCGCCGGAAGCCAAACCATTGTCATCGTGGACGAGGCCTACCACGAGTTTGCCCACGAGGGCACGCCCAGTGCACTGACCCTGCTGCCCGGCCGGGAGCGGCTGATCGTCTCCCGCACCATGAGCAAGGCCTTCGCGCTTGCCGGCGCCCGGCTCGGCTACATGGCTGCGGCCCCGGAAGTCACTGATGCCCTGCGCCTGGTCCGGCTGCCCTACCACCTCTCCGCCATCACGCAGGCCACCGCCCTTGCGGCCCTCGAGCACCGGGAGGCCCTGATGGCCGAAGTCGAGGACATCAAGCGGCAGCGGGACCGCATCGTCGAAGGCCTCACCCGCCTGGGCCTGACTCCCGCTGCGTCGGACTCCAACTTCGTCTTCTTTGGCGGCCTGGAAAACCCGCACGAGGTCTGGCAGGAACTGCTGGACGCCGGCGTGCTGATCCGCGACGTCGGCATTCCCGGCCACCTCCGCGTGACCGCAGGCACTGAGGCGGAAACCACAGCCTTCCTCACGTCGCTTGAACGAATTCTTGCCGGCCAGGCCGCGCTTCCCGCCTAGACTTGATATGGCGCCGTCCCAACCCGGCGGTGCCGTACGCCCTGAACTAATCCCACTCCCAAAAGGACCCTTCACCATGAGTTCCACCGGATCGAACGCTGCCGGGACCAGGACAGCCCGCATGGAGCGTGCCACCAGCGAGTCCTCTGTGCTTGTGGAGATCAACCTCGACGGAACCGGTGTTTCGGACATTGACACGTCGGTGCCGTTCTACGACCACATGCTCACCGCGCTGTGCAAGCACTCCCTGATCGACATGACCGTGAAGGCCACCGGGGACACACACATTGACGTGCACCACACCGTCGAGGACACCGCGATCACGTTCGGTGAGGTCCTGCGTACCGCGCTTGGCAACAAGGCGGGCATCCGCAGGTTCGGTGAAGCGACCGTGCCGCTGGACGAGGCGCTCGCCCACGCCGTGGTGGACGTTTCCGGGCGGCCCTACCTGGTGCACGGCGGTGAGCCCGCAGGCCAGGAGTACCACCTGATCGGCGGCCACTTCACGGGATCGCTGACGCGCCACGTCTTCGAAGCCATCACCTTGCACGCGGGCATCTGCCTGCACATGAACGTGCTTGCAGGCCGCGACCCCCACCACATCGTCGAGGCGCAGTTCAAGGCATTCGCCCGCGCCCTCCGTGCCGCCGTCGAACCGGACCCCCGGGTCGAAGGCATCCCGTCCACCAAGGGCGCGCTGTGAGCGGGCAGGTCCTGAAGGACGGCGCCATCGTAGACCCCAGCGCCTCACGGAAGCTCCCGTCGCCCGAGGGCAAGCCCACCGTTACCGTACTGGACTACGGCTCGGGGAACGTCCGGTCCGCTGTCCGCGCCCTCGAGCGGGCCGGCGCCGAGGTGATCCTCAGCGCCAAACCGGAGGACGTGCTGAACGCCGACGGGCTGGTGGTGCCCGGAGTCGGCGCCTTCGAGACCGTAATGCGCGAACTGAAGGCAGTCGACGGCATCCGGCTCATTGGCAGGCGGGTGGCGGGTGGGCGCCCCGTGCTGGGCATCTGCGTGGGCCTGCAGGTGCTGTTTGAAGCAGGCGTGGAACACGGCACCGAGTCAGAGGGCATCGGCGAGTGGCCGGGCAAGGTGGAGGCGCTGCCCGCCGACGTGGTTCCGCACATGGGCTGGAACACGGTCAATGTCCCCGAGGGGTCCAAACTCTTCGCCGGCGTCGAGAACGAACGGTTCTACTTCGTGCACTCCTACGGCGTGCAGGAATGGAACTTCGACGTCATCCAGCCCCGGATGGCAGCACCCCTGGTCACCTGGTCCGAACACGGCGCCCCCTTTATTGCCGCCGTCGAAAACGGCCCGCTGTGCGCCACCCAGTTCCACCCGGAAAAATCCGGCGACGCCGGCGCCCGGCTCCTGCGCAACTGGGTGGAGGCCCTCCGCAAGCCCGCTGCCGCCCAGTCCGGGACCAGCGGCGCCGCCGGCACCGGCAGCGACGCCTGAATGTGGTCCGTCCTGCTGATGGGCCTTGCCGGCCTGCTGATCGGCGGAGGCATCTCCTTCCGGCAGCAGCACAAGCCGTTGTGGACGCAGGTGGCGTTCTACGTCCTGGCCGCGATGTCCCTCCTGGCCGCCTACCTGCTCACGCTCCCCGCCGGTTGACCGCAGTCCGGCGCCCCGTTTGCCTCGACAACCAACACCAAGGATGAGTATGACCACCGCACATGACCTGCCGGTACTTGAACTGCTGCCAGCCGTCGACGTCGTCAACGGCCAGGCCGTCCGGCTCGTCCAGGGTGAGGCAGGCAGCGAGACCAGCTACGGCACGCCCCTCGAGGCGGCACTGAACTGGCAGCAGCAGGGAGCCGAATGGGTGCACCTCGTGGACCTAGACGCAGCGTTCGGACGAGGCTCCAATGCAGACCTGCTCCGCGATGTGGTCGGCCGGCTGGATATCAAGGTCGAACTCTCCGGCGGGCTGCGCGATGACGAAACGCTGGAAGCAGCCCTCGGCCTGGGCGTGGCCCGCGTCAACCTCGGAACCGCAGCCCTGGAAAACCCGGAATGGACCCGCCGGGCCATTGACCGCTTTGGTGACAAGATCGCCGTCGGCCTCGACGTGCGCGGCACCACGCTTGCAGGCCGCGGCTGGACGAAGGAAGGCGGGGACCTCTGGGAGGTCCTGGGCCGCCTGGAAGAGGCAGGGTGCTCCCGCTACGTGGTCACCGACGTGACCAAGGACGGCACCCTGCAGGGCCCCAACGTCGAACTCCTGCGC
>JABFWC010000168.1 GCA_013362385.1 Pseudarthrobacter sp. | reverse complement strand
TGCTCGCCACCCGCACCTTGGTGCCCTCCACGTTCGCGCTGAACCAGTTGCGCGGACGGGGCATCCCCCGGGTCAGGATGTGGCGCCGTGGCGTGGACACCGCCCGCTTCAGTCCCGAAAAACGCGACGACGGCTGGCGGGCATCCGTGGCCCCCGGCGGTGAACGGATCATCGGGTACGTCGGCAGGCTCGCCATGGAGAAGCAGGTGGAGGACCTGGTTGCCCTGGCCGGGGTACCGAATACCCGGCTGGTGGTGGTGGGAGACGGTCCACAGCGGGCATCCCTGGAGGAGTTGCTTCCCGGTGCCGTCTTCACCGGCTTCCTGGGTGGCGAAGAGCTGGCCCGCGCGGTTGCCTCCTTCGACCTGTTCGTCCATCCGGGCGAGTTGGAAACCTTCTGCCAGACCATCCAGGAAGCCATGGCGTCGGCGGTTCCGGTTGTGGCCACCGGCCGTGGCGGCCCCCTGGACCTGGTGGAGAATTCGCGGACCGGATGGCTGTACGAACCGGGGGATCTCGCCGGAATGCGGGCGCACGTGCAGGACCTCATGGGCGACGACGCCAAGCGGCGGGCATTCGCGGCCGCGGCCCACGCGTCCGTCCAGGACCGGACCTGGCCCGCCCTCTGCAAAGAACTGACCGGTCACTACGAAGAGGTCATCGGTGAACAGCAGGCGGCCCGGGATGCCGGCACGAAGGCAGGAGCAGGACTTTGAACATTTCCGTTATCGGCTGCGGCTACCTCGGCGCGGTCCATGCCGCCACCCTGGCCTCGATGGGCCACACCGTGGTGGGCATCGACGTCGACCATCACAAGGTGCAACAACTGGCTTCCGGCGCCGCGCCGTTCCACGAACCCGGGCTGGATGAACTCCTGCAGCACGGCCGCGCCACGGGCAGGCTCCGGTTCTCCACGAATACCGCCGATGCCAGGGGCGCGCAGGTGAACTTCCTCTGCGTGGGGACTCCGCAGGACAAAGCATCCGACGCCGCCGACCTCACGTTCCTGGTCTCGGCCGCGGAGGCCCTGCTGCCGCACCTGGCCGCGGGCGCCGTCGTCGTCGGTAAATCCACGGTTCCCGTGGGCACGGTGGACATGCTGCGCGGCGTGCTGGCCGCCCGGCCGGACGTGCTGCTGGGCTGGAACCCCGAGTTCCTGCGGCAAGGCACCGCGGTGAAGGACTCGCTGGTGCCGGACCGGCTGGTGTATGGGGTTGAAGGCGGCCGCGCTGCCGCGTTCAATCAAGCCACCGGGTCCCCGCTGGGCGTGACGGCCGCGCTGGACGCCGTCTACGAACCGCTGCTGGCGGCCGGCATCCCGCGGCTGGTCTGCAACTTCGCCACGGCGGAACTGATCAAGTCGGCGGCGAACGCGTTTTTGGCCACCAAGGTCAGTTTCATCAATGCCGTCGCCGAACTGTGCGACGCTGCCGGCGCCGACGTGGCCGAACTCAGTGAGGCGATGGGGCTGGACCCGAGGATCGGCAGCCGGTACCTGCATGCCGGCCTGGGCTTCGGCGGCGGCTGCCTGCCGAAGGACATCCGCAGCTTCCGCACCCAGGCGGCGGCGCTTGGCGTACCCGGCGTGGAGGACTGGATGGGCCTGGTGGACTCGGTGAACCTGGGCCAGCGCGAGCGCACCGTCAACCTGGCGGCGGACCTGTGCGGCGGCACCCTGGCCGGGCGTTCCATCACCGTGCTGGGCGCCTCCTTCAAGCCGGACACCGATGACATCCGCGACTCCCCTGCCCTGGACGTTGCGGACCGGCTCGCCGCCGCCGGGGCGCAGGTGACCGTGACCGACCCCAAAGCGGTCAACCATGCCTGGCGGCGCTACCCCCGCCTCCGTTTTGAGGCGGCCACGCCCCGGGCACTGGACGGTGCCGAGCTGGTCCTGCTCCTGACCGAGTGGGACCAGTACCGCAGGCTGTGCCCGGCCTTCGCAGGATCACTGGTCCGACGCCGGGTGGTGCTGGATGCGCGCAACGCGCTGGATGCAGCGGCGTGGCGGGCCGAGGGCTGGTTGGTGCGCGGCCTCGGGACCTGTGGCGGGGCATTGCCCGCGTCAGCCATGGCGGGCTGACGCTGATGCGGTACCTAGCCCAGGAGTCCCAGTTCGGTGAACGCCAGCGCACCCCCGGTGCCGGCAGGTCCGGC
>JABFWC010000219.1 GCA_013362385.1 Pseudarthrobacter sp. | reverse complement strand
TCGTTCCCGGGTTTGGCGGCATCCTCTGCCAGGCGCCGCAGCGGGCCGGCCACAAGCTTGAAGGACACCTGCCCGTCGTCGGTCTTGTCCGGCCGGTAGCCCACAAAGAAGTCCTCGTAGGCGTACGACGGGTGGAACTGGACCAGCTTCACGCGCTCGTCCGTGGTGTCTTCCGCCAGTTCGGCCGCCAGGTGCTTGGCCAGGTAGGTCTTGCCGGTGCCCGGCGGGCCGTAGAGGACCAGCTGCCGGTTTTCCTCCAGCAGGTCGGCGATCTCCTGCAGCGGTTCCAGCTCCATGTGCAGCGATGCGGCGAACTCCTGCGTCAGCGGGCTGAAGCCTTCCTGCACAGGGAGGACGACGGCGGCGCCGTCAGTGTCGCCGTCGGGTTCGGTTTCCGCCTCGGCAGGCAGCAGCGCCTGGAGGGCCTGGACCACGCGTGTGGCGTCCACCACGATACCGGGGGTGGCCAGCTGCCGCTGGACGTGCCGGGGAAGGCTGGTGGCGGTGTGCCCGTCGTCGAACCAGCGCACCTTCCGCCGCAGCCGGCGGTTGTCGTCGTTGTACTCGGGCTCCCCCAGCACGCCGCCAAGCCGGACCGTTCCGGAGTGCTGGTAGAGCACCAGGTCGCCCGGTTTCATGACGGTCAGGAAGGCGAAGACCGCTGTCTTGGTGTCCTCGCGCTCCACGTAGCCCAGGTGCTTGTAATCCTCGTCCACCGCGTGCTGGACCACCCCGGCAGTAACCCCGGGGTCCAGGTGCCGGAGGTGTTCGACGTCGAGCGTCACCTTTTCCTCGCCGTGCCAGGCGGTGAGCAGTTCGGCGTTGTCGCTGTGCGTCCGGAGCAGCCAGGCGCGCCGGCCGGGGTCGCCTACTTTGCGCCACTGGCTGACCAGCTGGCGGGCGTACCAGTCGATGCGCTGTCCGGCCTGTTCGTCCAGGTGCAGCCGGATGCGGTGGATATCGGCCGTGATGTCCTCTTCCGTGTCGCCCTTGGCGCCGCCCACCAGGGAGGCGAAGGCGTCCCTGATTTCCTGGCGTTCCACGTCCGCCACCACCGGTTCGAAGTAGCTGGGCCACGCCAGGAACTCGATGCTGCGGCGGATGGCCGGCTGGTCATCGGGGGTCGATGCGGCGAGGCGGTGGAACTGCAGCGGGTCCTTGATGGCCGCCTGCACCACGCTGGCCGGCCGCTGCGCTACGTTCCGGACGAAGCGGCACAGCCACTTCAGGTGGTCCCAAATAGTCCAGTTGAATTCCGCGGTGCGGTCGCGGATGACGCCGTGGTCCGTCATGCCGGCGTACAGCTCTTCGGGCAGTTCCAGCGGCGGCTCGAGCCAGCCTGCGGCCTCCGCCACCCGGGCGCGCTTGACCTTCAGCGACTTCACTTCGTGGGCCAGAGGGAGGGACTGCAGGAAGAGCAGTTCCACGGCCAACTGCTTGGCCCCGCGGGTGGCACCCTCCAGGTTCTCGCGAAGGTTGGTCTTGGAATCCGCGATGCCCCGGTCCAGCCGGTCGAGCAGCTCCGCGGCTGCAGGGACGGACCACGTCCTGGTGCGGCCGTCCAAGGGCGAGGCCTTGCCCTGCAAACCCGGCCCCAGCACGAACCACGCCGCGTCCTCGATCTCCTTGGAGATGCCGAGGGCGCGGGTCATGGCAACAGTGGCAGTGGGGGTCATGACCTCAAATTTACAGGGTCAAGCCGGGCGCCCGCTCCACGCCCCCTGAACTGCCCTGCCGCCAGGGCCTGCTACTTGCCGGTGGCGGGCCGCTTCCTGCCGAAGATGAAATAGCCCATGGGTCCGATGAAGTTGACGAAGGACGCCGCCCGCCACGCCGCCTTTGGTCCGTTGATCAGCTCGGCGGGCCGGTGCGAGATGTCCCGTTGGGCTGCCACCAGCAGGGACACTTGGACAATCGCGGTAAGGATGGTGCCCACCTTGCCGGCCGGGGACATTTCCTTCCAGGTCTTCTTCTTCCGCGCCGCGTTCTTCTTGTTCTTGGCCATCTGGGCTTCCTTTCGGGATGGGTGCTGGCTCCGGTCCAGTGTTTCCAGTTGAATGCGTGCGGTGCAGTCCCCACCAGAGTCTTAGTGCCTGTAGGGGGCCATCCGGTCCTTTTGCTCCGACGTAAGCCGCTGCACCCGGCCGGTGGCCTCATCGAC
>JABFWC010000055.1 GCA_013362385.1 Pseudarthrobacter sp. | reverse complement strand
GAAACCGTGGCGGAGACCGTTATCTCCTGCCCGGCCTGCAGCCCCTGCACGCCCAGGGAGGACTGGCACCGGAGCACGCCCCCGCCCGCAGGAACCGCGATCACGGCCAGCGCGGAATCCGAGACCTTCAGCGCGGTTTCGGCAACAAGGTCAAGGCTGTCTGCGTCGCCCGGGTGTGATGCCATGATCAGCCGGCTGCTCAGCTCCATCCCTGCCTCCAGCCACCGTTGCCGGCGGTTGCTGTCTTCGAATAGGCGCGCGTTCTGGATCGCGACCCCCGCCGCGGCGGCCAAGGCCACGGCAAGGTCCTCGTCCTCCGGGGTGAAATCCTTGCCCCCAAACTTTTCGGTCAGGTACAGGTTTCCGAACACCTCGTCCCGCACCCGGACCGGCACGCCCAGGAACGTCTTCATCGGCGGATGGTTCCGCGGAAAGCCCGAGGCGATGGGATGCTGGCCAAGATCGTGGAGCCGCAAAGGTTTCGGCTCGCGGATCAGCAGGCCCAGGACGCCGTGTCCCGTGGGCAGGTCACCGATCGACCGAATGCCCTCCTCGTCAATCCCTACGGTGATGAAGTGGCTGAGCGTCCGGTCGTCGCCGATGACGCCCAGCGCGCCGTATTTGGCACCCACGAGTGCGCAGGCGGAGCGGACAAGGCGGTCAAGGACGGCTTCGAGGCTGAGGTCCTCGGCAAGGGCCACGACGGCGGCCAGCAGGCCATTGATCCGTTCCTGGGTATCGGGCAGCTCATCCCCCCGCGCGGTCAAGTCCCGCAACCTGTCCTCGACCCTGTCCCGAATGGAAGAGCTCCACTGCCGCTCAGTGTCCACGTTCCACCTCCTGCGGCAAGAACCTGCGTCCTTGCAGGCCCCTGGCGCGATCCACAACGCATGGGAACGGAGTAGGCCCGCCCCCGAAATACGCCTCCCCGGAGCACGAAGGCATGTCCTGGAACCATTCTAAAAGACGCTCGACGCACAAACATCCCAGGGTAGGACGAATTCAAGCCACTGGACAGCAGGTCTGACACCCGCGGGACCTTCTTCCCTAGTCCACGCAGGTCCGCGGTCCTAGGCTACGGCCATGAACACAGCAGCAACAGAGCCGGGTATCGAGCACCTCGGCGTCCACGATTGTTGGAAGTACCTGCGCTCGGCCTCCGTGTGCAGGGTGGCCTTCGCCGACGGGGACACGGTGGAGAACTTCCCCGTCAATTACATCCCCACCAACGGCACGCTGCTGGTGCGGACCGGCGAAGGCACCAAGCTCGCTTCCCTCGCCGGCCGGGAAGCCGTGGCAGTTGAAGCGGACGGTCTGAACCAGTACGGCACCATCGCTTGGAGCGTCATCCTCAAGGGCCATGCTGCTGTTGTCTCCGACGCAGAGGAAGTCCAGGACGCGATGAATGCCGGGCTGTCGCCGTGGCAGCCCGGGCAAAAGAACATCCTGCTGAGGATCACGCCGGAGGAGACCAGCGGCCGGCGGTTCGTAATTGCGGCACCGACACACTGGTGGCCGCCGCGGGAGCCCTCAGCGGACTAGGCAGTCCGGGAGGAGGTACCTGCCCCCGGGAAAACCCGGCCCGAAAGCCCACCACCAAGACCCGCAAGGATGGCCACCATGGCGCCAAGCCAGCCCATCGCCGTCGGCATTACCGGCTCGCCCGCATCGAATGCTGCCCTGTTCTGGGCAGCGGCCCGAGCCAACCGCCTCAAAGTGCCCTTGGCGGTACTTCATGTCCTGGATGACCGCTGGATCATGGCCGAAGCAATGCCGTACATCGAAGTGCTCCACGAGATGGGCCTGGCCTTGCTCAAGGAGGCTGGCGACAAAGTGCGCGCCGCCGAGCCGGGCCTGCAGGTCACACTCGAACTGCTCGAAGGAGGCGTGGGAGGCGCGCTTGGCGGTTATTCAAAAAGCACGTCGATGCTGGTCCTGGGCACCAGCGGCCATTCACGCGGCGCCCTGACGGACCGTGCTCTCCAAGCCGCCGCCACCGCTGAGTGCCCCGTTGCGGTCATCGGCATCGGGCAGGATGACGGCCGCGGTGTCTTCGTGGGCGTGGACGGGTCCCGTGAGTCGACGCAGGCGGTCGCCTTTGCCGCGGCAGAAGCCGATGCCCTGGGTGAAGCGCTGACCGTCCTGTACGCCTTCACGGGTCC
>JABFWC010000030.1 GCA_013362385.1 Pseudarthrobacter sp. | reverse complement strand
CCGAAGGCGCAGTCCAAGGTGTGCCCCACCGGCGGCGCGGGCCTTGGCATTCCCAGCGGGATCAGCAAGGAGGAGCAGGTGGCCGCGGCCACCTTCCTCAAGTTCATCACGCAGCCGGAGAGCACCGCTGAATTCTCCGCCGCCACCGGGTACATGCCCTCCCGCAAGTCGGCGGACATGACGGCGGTGCTGGCCAAGACGCCGCAGATCAAGACCGCGATGGACCAGCTTTCCGTTACAAAGGTCCAGGACAACGCCCGGGTGTTCCTGCCGGGCGCGGACCAGGAAATGGCCAAGGCTGCCGCAAAGATCCTTACCCAGCAGGGCGACGTCAAGTCCACCATGACGGACCTGAAGAGCACGCTGCAGTGTATCTACGACCGCGATGTGATGCCCAAGCTGAAGGCGTAGCCTACTTCCCCAACTGAGTAGCGCCAGGTGTCGTTTTGACGGGTCAAAACGACACCTGGCGCTACCTGCTTCAGGACCCTAGGGGATCGGCACGGGGGTGACGCCGAGCGGCACCAGGTGCTCCGCGCCGCCGTCGGGCGCCGACAACACCCAGATGCCCTTCTCGTGGACCGCAACGGAGTGCTCCCACTGGCAGGACCGCTTGCCGTCGGTTGTCACCACGGTCCAGTCGTCTTCCAGGACGGCGGTGTCGATGCCGCCGCGGACCAACATGGGCTCGATGGCCAGGCAGAGCCCCGGCTTGATCCTGGGACCGCGGTGGTTCGTGCGGTAGTTCAGGACGTCCGGTGCCATGTGCATCTCGGAGCCGATGCCGTGGCCCACATAGTCCTCCAGGATGCCCAGCGGCTTGCCTGGAACGGAGGAGACGTAGTCGTCGATGGCCGCGCCGATATCACCGACGTGGGTGCCCTTGGCCAGAGCTGCGATGCCCCGCCACATGGCTGCCTGCGTGACGTCGGACAGCCGCTGGTCCTCCGGGTCCGGGGTGCCCACGATCACCGTGCGCGCGGAGTCGGAGTGCCAGCCGTTGACGATCGCCCCGCCGTCGATGGAAATGATGTCGCCGTCCTGCAGGACGCGGCTGCCGGGGATGCCGTGAACCACTTCTTCATTGACGGAGGTGCAGATGGTGGCCGGGAATCCGTGGTAGCCGAGGAAGTTGGACTTGGCACCCGCCTCGTTCAGGACGGCGGCGAAGACATCGTCCAGGTGCTTGGTGGTGACCCCCGGCACCGCGGCGGCAACGGCGGCGTCCAGTGCGCGGCTCAGGACCAGGCCGGCCTCATGCATGGTGCGCATCTGGGCATTGTTCTTGAATTCGATCCGGGGCTGGCCGAAGGCCATGGTGTTGTCCTTTCACATAGCTGAGGCTCCCCCCGGGTGCCGGGAGGAGCCTCGCTGGTTGGGGCGCCTTGGTCAGGCGGCCTGTGCGGCCTTGATGGCCTGCATCACGCGGTTGGTGACCTCGTCGATTGGACCGATCCCGTCGACCTGCGTAAGGATGCCGCGCTCGGCGTACTTCGCCACGACGGCTTCGGTCTGCTGGTGGTAGAGGTCCAGGCGGGGGCGGATGACGGCTGCGTTGTCGTCGCTCCGACCGGTTTCCTTCGCCCGGCCCAGGAGCCGGTGCACCAGTTCCTCGTCATCGGCCGTCAGCTGCAGCACGACGTCGAGCTTCTCGTCGCCGTTGGCGAGGATCTCGTCGAGGTAGTCCACCTGCGCAGTGGTGCGCGGGTAACCGTCCAGCAGGAATCCGTTTTCGACGTCGGACTCGTTCAGGCGGTCGCGGACCATCTTGTTGGTCACGCTGTCCGGAACGAAGTCCCCGTTGTCCATGTACTTCTTGGCCTCGATGCCGAGCGGGGTTTCGCCCTTCACGTTGGCCCGGAAAATGTCGCCGGTGGAGATGGCCACAACGCCGAGGCGTTCTGAGATCCGCTCCGCCTGCGTTCCTTTTCCGGAACCGGGAGGTCCAATAATCAGCATTCTCGTCATCGCAAAAGCCCTTCGTAGTGACGTTGTTGTAGCTGCGCATCAATCTGCTTTACGGTCTCCAAACCAACGCCCACCATGATCAGGATCGAGGTGCCACCGAACGGGAAGTTCTGGTTTGCGTTGATCAGTACCAGTGCCACCAGCGGAATCAGTGCCACGAAGCCAAGGTAGAGGGCACCGGGCAGGGTGATCCGG
>JABFWC010000453.1 GCA_013362385.1 Pseudarthrobacter sp. | reverse complement strand
TCAGGAACGGGTAGTTCCACGGCGCCACCTGGGCCACCACGCCGATGGGTTCGCGGCGAACGTAGGAGGTGTGGCCTTCGAAGTACTCGCCGGCGGACTTGCCTTCCATGATGCGGGCTGCCCCGGCGAAGAAGCGCAGCTGGTCGGCGCCGGCGGCCACTTCCTCGGACGCGATGAGGGAGCGGACCTGGCCGGTGTTGCGGTGCTGGGCCTCTACGAGTTCGTCGCTGTTGGCCTCGATGGCGTCGGCGAGCTTGAGCAGCATCAGCTGGCGCTGGCCGGGGGTCACGTGCTTCCAGGTCCTGAAGGCGTCCTTAGCGGCTGCCATCGCGGCATCCACGTCGGCCTGCACCGAGACGGGCGCCTGGGCCACGACGTCGCCGGTGGCAGGGTTGACGACGTCCAGCAGGGTGGTGCCGGCGGGGGTGACGAACTTGCCGTTGATGAAGTTCTGCAAGGTTTGGACCACGGTGTGCAACCTCTTTCGTAGGAGCCATCGGCGCCGGAGCGAATGGACCAGGCGGATGGATGGAACTGCCTTGAGCCTATGCCAGCACCCCGTGCGATTGAATAGCCACCCGCACACCTTTGCGGAAGAGGTTTAGTGCAGTTGCCCAGCAGCCGTTTATCCTTGCCTTATGGCCATTTCCCTCGCCGCCCTGGTGGGCGTGACCTCGCTGCGGCTCTCGAAAGCGGGCATCGCGGAGACTACCTGGCACCAGGACATCAACTGGGTGGCGGTGACCGAACTGGAGGATCCGCAGCGATTCCTGAACGGCGGCGAACTGGTCCTCACCACCGGTTTACGGCTGCGTTCCGCCCCCGAGCAGCGCCGTTTTGTCCGGCAGGTGCAGCGCGCCGGCGCGGTGGGCATCGGGTTCGGCGTGGGGCTTTCGCACGAGGCCGTGCCGCCTGCCCTGCTTGCCGAGGCGAACCGCTGGGGCCTGCCGGTGGTGGAAGTGCCGTACGAAACCCCGTTCATCGCCATCACCAAGCTCGTAGCCGACGCGCAGTCGGCGGACCACTACGCCAAGCTTGAACGGCTGATTGCCGGGCACCAGGTGCTGGCCCGGGCCCTGTTGACCGGCGGCGGGCTCGCCGAACTGCTGAAGAACCTGGGCGGGATGCTGCGCACGGACGTCGCGCTGACCCAGTTCACGGCCCAGCTGTACAGCAACAGCGCCGCTCATCCGTCCGCGGACACCTGGTCCAGCTATCCGGTCCCCACCGGGCGGCGGGACGCGTGCACCCTGTGGGTCCGGCAGCCCTTCGAGGACACGGGCATCATCGGCTACGCCCAGAACCTGATCAGCGTGGAGCTGAACAACATGGTCAAGCAGCGCCAGGCCCAGCGTGCCCTGTGCGGGCAGGTCTTGGAGGACGTGATCCACGGGGCGCTGGAGACCAGCGAGGCCCAGCGCCGGCTGGCGGGCGTAGGCGTGAACAGCACCCGCAAGAACGTCGTGCTGCTGGCCGTGTCGGCCCCCCACGGGAAGGCCCTGGGGAGCACCTCGGTGCCGCAGGAACTGGAGAAGGCCGTGGCCGCCGTCGTGGGCAAGGACCTGGTGCTGGTGGTCAATGACGACGGCGGGGCGGCACCCGGGCTGGCCCGGAAGCTCAGCGACCACCTCGCCGAAGCCGGCATCCACGCGACGATCGGCATCGGCGGCGCGTACACCAAGCCGAACGGGCTGCGCTGGAGCTACTTCGAGGCACGGGACGCCGCCAGCCACGGCCTGCCCGTCAACGAGCCGGAGCGGCTGAGCCTGACGTCCCTGCTGCTGGCCAGCGAGGACGTGCCGCTGGCGGACATGGCGCACGAATCGTTGAACCCGCTGCGCAGCTTTGACGCTGCCCATGGCGCGGAGCTGATGACCACGCTGGAGAGCTACCTGAACAACAACGGCTCGGTGGCGGCGGTGGCGGAGGAGTTGACCCTGCACCGCAACACCGTGCGGTACCGGCTGGCGCAGATCACCGAACTGACCGGGTACGACCCCTCGGTGACGGCGGACCGCGTGCAGCTTTGGCTCGCGCTGGCGGTGGCGCGGTTGTCCGCGCGCCAGGGCAAGTAGGTCCGGCAGGGTCAGAGCACTCCGCTGCGCAGCAGCGCCCGCGACTTCTTCCGCGCCTTCCGGTATTTGGCCCGGGCGGTCAGCATCCGTTCCTCCT
>JABFWC010000406.1 GCA_013362385.1 Pseudarthrobacter sp. | reverse complement strand
CTCCACAGCGGGCTGTCGAGGGGGAGCGGCTCCACGGCGAAAACGTCGAGGCAGGCGTAGGAGACCTGGCCGTTGTCCAGGGCTTCGAGCAGTGCGTCCTCGTCCACCACCGTTCCGCGCCCCACATTAACGAACACGGTGCCGGGCTTCATCGCGGCGAAGGCCTCGCGGTTGAAGAGATTCTCCGTGTAGGGGGTTCCGGGAAGGGTGTTGACGACGGCGTCGGCCGTGGCGAGCAGGCGCGGAAGGCTCTCGTTGCCGGCCACTTCCTCGATGCCCTCCAGGGGTTCCAGCGTGCGTTTGGTCCCGCTGACCGTCATCCCGAGGGCGCGGGCCAGGCGCGCCGTTTCGAGGCCGATTTCACCGAGGCCGGCGATCACCAGCCTCGAGCCGCTGACCAGTCGGGTGGGGGTCCGCAGCGCGGGCCAGGCTTTCGCCTGCTGGTCGCGCACCAGCTCGGCGGTGCGCTTGTAGCCGTTGAGGATCCCCATGGCGGCAAATTCGGCGAGGGGGAGGGCGTGAACTCCCGCCGAGGTGGTGACCTTGAATTTCTGCAGGGTTTGCTGGTCCAACCCGGATGCTTTCACGGCGCCGCCCGCCCCGGCTGCCATGGCGTGGACCCACTGAAGGTGTTGGTTTTCGACGGCGACACGCGCCAGGCCGGCCGGGCTTTCGTTGGGGAAGCCGTACAGGACCTGGGCGCTGTTGAGCATGTCCCAGTACCGCGCTTCCTGTTCGGCGGTCCGTTGGAAGGCGGGGTCTCCCGCATGGTCGGCGGGGTACCGCTCCGGCGGAAGCAGGTCGGGTTCGTACAGGACGGTTACGGAAGGGTCCACGGAGCGGATGCGGTCCACGAGCTCAGCTTCGAGCGGGACGGCGATGGCCACGGTAGTCAAAGATGTCATATGGTTCATCATAGTGAATCAAGTCAAGTATGCTGAACGCGCACGACGCCTTCGCTTAGTGTCGAACCGGGATGAATACCCGCGGCTGCTGGGTCCAGGTGTCGGACATCTGGGACATGGTGCGGCGCATGATGCGATCCGAGGCCTCCCGGGCAGCCCTGGCATCGCCCCTGGCGATCGCCTCCGCGACGTCAACGTGCCATTGCAGTGCGGCCTGGTGCGGGTGGTCCGGCATCAGGCCGTGGACGGTCCGGCCCGTCAAGGTTTCGGCCACCTGGCCCATGAGATTGGCGAACATCTCGTTGCCGGAGCCGGAGAGGAGCAGCGAGTGGAACCTGATGTCCAGCTCCAGGAAGCGCGTGGTCTCGCCCTTGTTCCCGGCCTCGCGCATGGCGCGCGCCACGTCGACGAGCTCCAGCCGAAGGGGGGCCGGCGCGTTTTGGGCGGCGAGCTCAGCGGCAGCGGGTTCGACGGCGGCGCGCAGCTCGGCCAGGGACCGCAGCTGGGCGCCGCGGGCGTCGCTGGCCAGGCGCCACCGGATCACCTGGGGGTCGAAAGGATTCCAGCGGCTCGGCGGCAGGACCCGGATGCCCACCCGCTTGGTGGTTTCCACCAGTCCCAGCGACTGCAGCACCCGCACCGCTTCCCGCACTACTGACCGGGACACCTTCAGCTCGTCCTCCAGCTGCTCGGCGAGCATGATGTGGCCAGCGGGGAGGTCGCCCGAGATGATGCGGGTGCCAAGGTTGTCGATGGCACGGTGGTGCAGGCTGCTGGTCATGCAGCTAAGCCTAGTGGGGGTGGCGACACGGGACGGCGGCGGCCATAGACTGGCAGCGACACAAACCGCCCCATTACGGGGCCGTTACTTTCCACTCATCGCCGGAATATATATGCTTTATTCCGACCCCCTGATATGCCTCGGCGACTTCCGTGTGGAAGGCATCGTCCGTCGCACACAATGAATTGGAGTTATTGATGTCTGCACACATCGGTGTTACCGGCCTTGCGGTGATGGGCGCCAACCTCGCCCGTAACCTGGCCCGCAACGGCTTCACGGTGGCCCTGCACAACAGGTCGGTGGAAAAGACCGACACGCTGCTCGAGAAGTACGGCTCCGAAGGCGACTTCATCCGGACCGAAAGCCTGCAGGAACTGGTTGACTCCCTGGAGAAGCCCCGCCGCGTGCTCATCATGGTCAAGGCCGGCAAGCCGGTGGATTCCGTCATCGAGCAGCTTGAGCCGCTGCTGGAACCGGGTGACATCATCATCGACGCCGGCAACTCCCACTACGAGGACACCCGCCGCCGCGAAGCCGCGCTGGCCAAGAAGGACCTGCACTTCGTTGGCGTCGGTGTCTCCGGCGGCGAAGAGGGCGCGCTCAACGGCCCGTCGATCATGCCCGGCGGTTCGAAGGAGTCCTACAAGGCCCTGGGTCCGCTGCTGGAAAAGATCTCCGCGAAGGTCGACGGCGAGCCCTGCTGCGCCTGGATCGGCACCGACGGTGCCGGCCACTTCGTCAAGATGGTCCACAACGGCATCGAATACGCCGACATGCAGGTCATCGGCGAGGCCTTCGACCTGCTCCGCTCCGGTGCCGGCATCGAACCCGCCGAGCAGGCCAAGATCTTCACCGAGTGGAACAAGGGCGACCTCTCGTCCTTCCTGATCGAAATTTCCGCTGAAGTCCTGGGCCACGTCGACGCCAAGACCGGCAAGCCGTTCGTCGACGTCGTGGTGGACGCCGCCGGCCAGAAGGGCACCGGCCGCTGGACCGTCATCTCCGCGCTCGAACTGGGCTCCCCGGTCTCCGGCATCGCCGAATCCGTCTTCGCCCGTGCACTCTCGTCGCAGGCCGGGCAGCGCAAGCTGGGCCAGGAGCTGCTCGAAGGCGGGGAAGCCGCCGTCGAAATCCCCGAAACCTTCGTTGAGGACGTCCGCCAGGCGCTGTACGCCTCCAAGCTCGTCTCCTACGCCCAGGGCCTGGACATGCTGACCTCCGCGGCCAAGGAGTACGGCTGGGACCTGAAGCTCGACGAAATCGCATCCCTGTGGCGCGCCGGGTGCATCATCCGCGCCGAACTGCTCAAGGACATCACGAAGGCCTACGCCGCCGAGGAGAAGCCGGCAAACCTGCTGTTCGCCCCCGCCTTCACCAAGGCGATCGCCGATGCCCTGCCCGCCTGGCGCCGCGTGGTCGCCACAGCCGTGCAGCTCGGCATTCCGGTACCGGTCTTCTCCTCCTCGCTGGCCTACTACGACGGCCTGCGCCGCAAGCGCGTGGCCGCTGCCCTGATCCAGGGCCAGCGTGACCTCTTCGGCGCCCACACCTACGGCCGCGTTGACGCCGAAGGTACGTTCCACACCCTGTGGGGCGAGGACAAGTCCGAAATCGAAGCGGTGGACACCCACTAGGACCGACAGCCGCAAACCAAAAGGCGGGCAGTTCCCGGTAAATCCGGGAACTGCCCGCCTTTTGCGCGGCAGCCGCTGCGGCGCGGCCGCCAGGCACGCCGCAGCCGGGTGTCAGATGCGGTATTCGATGTCGTACTCGGCCGGGTCGACAGCGGGCTTGGTTTCCCGCTGCGCATCCCGGTGGCGCCACTTGGCTGGAACACCGGTGACGATGGATTCCGGCGGCGCATCCTTGACCACCACGGCGTTGGCTCCGACGGCGCTGTCACGGCCGATGGTGATCGGGCCTAGGATCTTGGCGCCGGCACCAATGGTCACACGGTCTTCGATGGTGGGGTGGCGTTTGATCCGAGCCAGCGACCGGCCGCCCAGCGTCACCCCGTGATAGATCATCACGTCTTCACCGATCTCCGCGGTCTCCCCGATGACCACGCCCATGCCGTGGTCGATGAAGAACCGCCGGCCGATCGTGGCGCCCGGATGGATCTCGATGCCGGTCCAGGAGCGGCCCAGCTGCGACAGCAGGCGTGCCGGGGAGCGGAGCGCGGGGTTCTGCCACATCCGGTGCGTCAGCCGGTGGATCCAGATGGCGTGCAGTCCGGAGTAAGCGAAAAAGTTTTCGAAAGAACCTCGAGCCGCCGGGTCGTGGGACCGGGCGGCGTCGAGGTCTTCCTTCAGTCTTGCGAAAAAGCCCACAAAGTTCTTTCTACAGGAAACGGGCGGTCGACGGCTTTGTGTCAGCCGCGGATGTCGTCATAGAGCACGGTGGAGATGTAACGCTCGCCGAAGTCGCACACCACTGCGACGATCAGCTTGCCGGCGTTTTCCGGACGCTTGGCCAGTTCCAGGGCACCCCAGACGATCGCGCCGGAGGAGATGCCGCCCAGGATGCCTTCCTTGACGCCCAGCTCGCGGGCCACGCGGACCGAGTCCTCGAGGGTGGCATCCAGCACCTCGTCATAGACATTGGTGTCCAGCAGTTCCGGAACGAAGTTGGCGCCCAGGCCCTGGATCTTGTGCGGCCCGGGGGCGCCGCCGTTGAGGATGGGGGAGTCCTTGGGCTCCACGGCCACGATCTGGACGCCGGGCTTGCGCTCCTTCAGGACCTGGCCGACGCCGGTGATGGTGCCGCCGGTGCCGATGCCGGAGACAAAGATGTCCACGGCACCGTCGGTGTCGGCCCAGACTTCCTCGGCCGTGGTACGGCGGTGGATTTCCGGGTTGGCCTCATTGGCGAACTGCTTCGCCCACACGGAGTTCTCCGTGTTGGCCACGATTTCCTGGGCCTTCTCGACGGCCCCGCGCATGCCTTCGGAACCGGGGGTGAGGACGATTTCGGCGCCAAAGGCGCGCAGCATGACCCGGCGTTCGGTGGACATGGTTTCCGGCATGGTGAGGATGACTTTGTAGCCGCGGGCAGCGCCCACCATGGCCAGCGCGATGCCGGTGTTGCCGGAGGTGCCTTCGACGATGGTGCCGCCGGGCTTCAGCGCCCCCGACTTTTCCGCGGCGTCGATGATGGCAACGCCGATACGGTCCTTGACGCTGTTGGCCGGGTTGTAGAACTCGAGCTTGACGGCGACGGTGGCATCCAGGCCCTCGCTGAGCCGGTTCAGCTTGACCAGCGGGGTTCCGCCTACCAGCTGCGTTACATCGTCATAGATCCTTGCCATGTACATACGCCTATCTCTGAAGGGTGAATACTGAGGTCAGCCTAACGAGGCCGTGTAACGGTGGCTAAGCGTTAAGCCATGCAGAGTAATATTTCCGGGCCTTGGCGAGCTTAGGGTTGATGATCACCTGGCAGTACCCCTGCTCGGGGTGCTTGGCGTAGTAGTTCTGGTGGAATTCCTCAGCCACATGGAACCGGGGCAGCCTGCTCACTTCCGTGACGATCGGGTGCGGCCACAGCGCCTGGTTACGCTCGATGGCTTCCTCGAACAGGACCTTCTCCTCGTCGGTCTCGTAGAACATGGACGAACGGTACTGCGTGCCGACGTCGTACCCCTGCCGGTTCAGCGTGGTGGGATCGTGCAGGGCGAAGAACATGTCAAGGATGACCTCGGCCGGAATGACCTCCTCATCGAAGGTCACCGCCACCACCTCCGCGTGTCCGGTGGTTCCGCTGCAGACCGAGTAATAGTCCGGGCGGGGGTCGTGGCCGCCCGTGTAGCCGGACACCACCGCGGTGACGCCCCGGGTCTTCTGGTAGACGGCGTCGAGGCACCAGAAGCAGCCTCCGCCAAGAACAAAAGTTTTCATGACCTCTTCAATGGTTGGCGGCGCCGGATGATTCCCGGGCGGTGGCGGCGGCGCCGGCAACATGCGGCCACGGCATGGCGATGGGGTAAAACTGAGACTATGGAACCTGTGGACACCGACGTTAACGGCCAGGCAGAACACGACGCCGACGCCTCCTCCGGCGCCACGGCCGGAAGCGCGGACGCGCCCACACTGGGCGAGCTGCTCCTGGCTGTGGAGGAACTCTGGCCCGAATCCCTCGCAGAGAACTGGGACGAGGTGGGACTGGTGGCAGGCCACCCCGCTGCCCCGGTCACCAAGGTGATGTTCGCCGTCGATCCCACGCTTGAGGTCATCGAGGAAGCGGTGGAGTGGGGGGCCGAACTGCTCATTACCCACCACCCGCTGCTGCTGAAGGGTGTCACATCGGTTGCCGCCACCACGGCCAAGGGCCGGGCCGTGCACCGGCTGATCGAGTCCGGAACGGCGCTGCTGACCGTGCACACCAACGGGGACTCCGCCGTCGGGGGCGTCTCCGATGTCCTGGCCGATGCCCTGGGACTCCAGGACGTGGCACCACTCACGGTGGCGGCAAACGGATTGCCGGAAGAAGGCATCGGACGCGTCGGGGACCTGGCGGACGCCATGAGCCTCGGGGATTTCGCCGCGAGGGTGTTCGGGATCCTGCCGTCCGTTGCCGGGGGAGTGCGCGTCTCGGGCGACAAGGACGGCCTGGTGCGCCGCATCGCCGTGTGCGGCGGGGCCGGGGATTCGCTGTTCAATGAGGTCCGGGCGAGCAACGCCGATGTCTATGTCACCGCCGACCTCCGGCACCACCCCGCCTCCGAGGCGCGCGAAGCCGCCCTGAACGGCCGCCCCTACCTGGTGGATGTCTCGCACTTCGCCAGCGAGTGGCTTTGGCTGCCGGCCGCCGCTGCGGCACTTGGCAATGTCCTGTCAGACCAGGGCCATGACGTGGAGATCCAGGTCAGCACCACCAACAGCGATCCCTGGGACTTCATCCTGACCCCCGGCTGAGCCCTAAGCGCGGCGGGCGGGCAGGCGGGCCAGGCGCTAGAGTCTAGGAAGCGCCGGTTCGGCGCCCGGCCCCGGCCGGCAGGTCTCAAGCGGAGGTAACAGTGGCCAAGGCAGCACCGGCGGAACAGTTGAAGTTGCTCGAACTGCAGGGGCTGGATGCCGGCCTGAAGGCCCTTGCCACCCGCCGCCGCACGCTGGAAAACGACCCCCGGATCAAGGACCTCGAAGCCGCCCTGTCCGTCGCCAACGGCGAACTGGGCGCTGCGAAGGTGGCCGTGCACGATGCCGAGGCCGAACTGAAGCGGGCGGAGGCCGACGTCGAGCAGGTTGCCTCCCGCATCGAACGCGACGAGGCGCGGCTCAACAGCGGCACGGGCCTGTCCAAGGACCTTGTGGCCCTCCAGAAAGACATCGCCTCGCTTACCAAGCGGCGCTCGGACCTGGAGGACGTTGAACTGGAGGTCCTGGAGCGGCTGGACACGCTGCGGGAGCGCCAGGCCGCCCAGCAGCGCATCGTCGATGACATCCAAGGTTCGTTCGCCGGCATCCGCGCGGAACTCGACGCCGCGCTGGCAGGGGTTGACGCCGAGGCCGACGCGCTGCAGACCAGGCGGAACGAATTCGCCGGCGGCCTGGACGCCGCCCTGCTGGCTGTCTATGAAAAGACGCTGGCCCGCCGCGGCGTGGGCGCGGCCCGGCTGTTCCACGGCACCTCCGAGGCATCGGGCATGAAACTGAGCCCGGGCGACCTCGCCGAGATCAAGGCCGCCGCGCCGGAGGACATCGTGTTTTGCCCCGACTCCGGCGCCATCCTGGTCCGCTCCGACGACTGGTCCTGAGCGGCCGCGGGATCAGCCCGGGAGAATGATGTTCAGGGCGTGTGGCTTGCGCGCCGAACCGGCCACCAGTTCCGCCTGCCATTTCTCCTGGGCGGCTTTCAGGGCCTCCGACGGCGTTGCAGGTGCCTTGCCGCGGCGCGCCAGCAGGTGCCGCGCGAGTTCGCCGCGGGTGTGTTTGGCGAAATGGCTGACCACCTTGCGGACCCCGGCGGCTTCGGTGAAGACATTGACCGTAACAGTCTGATCCGCCGGCGGCGCCCAGGCCGCGGCGTAGGTGCTCGACCGGCAGTCCACCAGCAGGTGGCCGGAGACAGCCTCTTCGAGCGCGTCGGTGAGCTGCGGCTTCCAGAACGTTGCAAGCCGCCCGACGTCGGGCAGTGAGGTTCCCATGGACAGCCGGTAGGCGGGGACGCTGTCGCCGAGGCGGATGGCGCCCCAGAGCGCCGATACTACCAGGACGGACGCGTCGGCCTTGCGCCGCTGCGCCGGCGTCAGGGACGCGTAGCCCAGCGCGTCGTAGAGGACGCCCGAGTAGATGCGGTGCGCCGGTGCAGCCGGTTCGGCGCGCAGGCGCGTGTTGCGTTCGACGTCGTCCCTCAGTGAAGCTCCCACGCCCAGCAGGGCGAGGGCATCCTCGTGCGCACTGACCGTGCCCAGGGCCTCCAGGACTTTCGCCCGGTAGGCGTTCAGCCGGGGAAAGCTCAGCGCCGGCCAGTCGACGGCGGATCCACGGACCGCGGGTGTCTTGCCTTCGGAAGGCGGAAGCAGAATCAGCACCGTCCGATCCTACCGGCGAAGGGACCGCCGCGGCGCCGGTAGACTGGACGGCGGATGGGACAGCCAGACGGCCGCGCGCCACGCAGGTGGCTCGAGGAACGTCCGGGCTCCACAGGGCAGGGTGGTGGGTAACGCCCACTCGGGGTAACCCGCAGGCCAGTGCCACAGAAAAC
>JABFWC010000381.1 GCA_013362385.1 Pseudarthrobacter sp. | reverse complement strand
AGGCCCCCGAGCACGTGATCGAGAATGTCAAGGCCATGGCCAAGGCCACCGCCAAATTCGGCGACGACCAGAAGAAGCTGCGCCAGGTGGTGAAGAAGAAGCCGCCCGAGGGGTTCGTGTCCTGGGGTGAGCCGACTTTCAACCGGCTGGTGGAATCGGTCCCGGACCCGCTGACGTCCAGTTTCACCGTGACGCACGCGATGCTGATGAACCTGATGGAGCGTCCCGGGGACCCGTTCGCCGCAGCCCGCCGGCTGCTGACGGAAAACCACGAGTCCCGTCCTTCCCAGCTTCGGCTGATGAAGAAGGCCCTGGGCATCTACCGGGAACTGCTGGCCGCCGAGGTCATCGAACGGATCCCGGCCGGCGAGCAGGGGGCCGACGGCCGCACTGTCCGGCTGACTGTCCACCTGCAGCCGAACTTCGCCCTGAACCAGCCGCTTTCCCCCTTCGCACTTGCCGCACTGGAGCTCCTCGACCCGGAGTCGCCGTCGTACGCCCTGGACGTGGTGTCCGTCATCGAAGCGACCCTCGAAAAGCCGCGGCAGATCCTGTCCGCCCAGCAGAAGAAGGCGCGCGGCGAGGCCGTGGCCGCGATGAAGGCGGACGGCATCGACTACGACCAGCGGATGGCCATGCTGGACGAAGTCACCTACCCGCAGCCGCTCGCGGAGATACTCGGGGATGCGTTCGAGGTGTACCGCAAGGCCGCCCCCTGGGTGGGCGATTTTGAGCTGGCACCGAAGTCCGTGGTCCGGGACATGTACGAACGGGCCATGAACTTTGGCGAGTTCGTCCAGTTCTACGGCCTCGCGCGCTCCGAGGGCATCGTGCTCCGGTACCTTGCCGACGCCTTCAAGGCGCTGCGGCAGACGGTTCCGCAGGACATGCTGCGGGAGGACCTCGCGGACTTGACGGCCTGGCTGGGCGAACTGGTGCGCCAGGTGGACTCCAGCCTGCTGGATGAGTGGGAGGAACTGGCCTCCGGCGCGGCACCCACCCCGCATGACGCTCCGCCGCCTCCCCCGCCGTCGCTCACCTCCAACATCCGGGCGTTCCGGGTGATGGTGCGCAACGAGATGTTCCGGCGGGTGGAATTGTTCGCCGACGAGGACGCCGCCGCCCTGGGAGAGCTCGACGGCGGCTCAGGCTGGGGTGCGGACCGCTGGGAAGATGCGCTGGACGACTATTTCGACGAACACGACGACATTGGCACAGGACCGGATGCGCGCGGGCCGGGCCTGCTGATCATCACTGAAGAGCGCGGCGTCTGGAAGGTGCGTCAAATCTTCGATGACCCGGCAGGGAACCACGACTGGGGAATTTCCGCGGAGGTTGACCTGGCGGAGTCCGACGCCACCGGCACCGCCGTGGTGCGGGTAACGGACGTGAACCGGCTCTGATGAGGCGCCGGCGGTAAGCTCGGACAATGAGTGTAATCCGCCCCGCAAACCGGCAGGACGTTCCCGCCATCCTCCGGATGATCCATGAGCTGGCCCGTTATGAGAAAGAACCGGACGCGGTCCGGAACACCCCGGACATGCTGGAACAGGTGCTGTTCGGCGACAATCCCCGCGTGTTCGCGGCCATAGCCGAAAACCAGGCCGGCGAAGTCCGGGGCTTCGCGCTGTGGTTCCTGAACTACTCCACCTGGGAGGGCGTGCACGGCATCTACCTCGAGGACCTTTACGTAAGCCCGGAGGCCCGCGGGGAGGGGCACGGCAAGGCCCTGCTGCAGCACCTGGCCGGCATCGCCGTGGCCAAGGGCTACGCGCGGGTGGAGTGGAGCGTCCTGGACTGGAACGAGCCGTCCATCAACTTCTACCGCCGCCTAGGCGCCCGCCCCATGGATGGCTGGTCGACCTTCCGCCTGACCGGTGACGCCCTGGAACAGTTCGGCACTCCCGTTCCCGCCGCTGCCCGTGGCTAGGGCCGGCCTGCCTGCCGTCCTACCGGCGGCAGGGCACGAGGTCCGGGCCAGGCACGCGTTCCGGGGAATGCGGACGGTGGAGCACTACTTCACCGTACCCCTGGACCACTCCGCGCCGCGGGACGGATCCGGGGAGACCATTACCGTCTTCGCCAGGGAATACGTGTCCGCGAACCACAGCGAGGAAGCCGCCGCGCGGCTGCCCTGGCTCCTCTTCCTGCAGGGCGGTCCCGGCGGACGGGGCAA
>JABFWC010000221.1 GCA_013362385.1 Pseudarthrobacter sp. | reverse complement strand
CTTCCAGGACGGTGCGGTGGCGGCTGGCTGCGGGGCGGTGGGCGAGGCGGTGCCGGAAGGGGGCGCTGTTGCGGGGCCGGACGATGTTGATCCGGTCGGTGCGGTTCCCGGTGCCGGGGAGCCTGCGTCTGTCCCCGGCTGCGTTCCCTGTGCCGTCCAGCCCGGCGCCTTGGGTTGGGCACCCGCACACCCCGCGAGGAGCAGACCCGCAAGCAGCAGGGACATACCGGAAAGAGCGCTTGACGCTGCCTTGCCTCTCATGGACGCCAGCCTAGCGGCGCCGGCCGCCATCCTGTGTCCACCGCGCTGGCATGTTCCGGCCGGGCGGCCACGGGGGTCCGAAGCCCGGGCACCTGCCGGGCGTGTCGCCGTCGTGCGCTTCCTGCCCTGGCCTGGCACTAGGCTGGAGGCTATGGCCGAAGAGCAGCCCGGAGCAGCCGAAGACAACCCTGCGGACATCTCCGCCCTGGACATCGCCGACTGGCGCCTGCGCACGTTCGCGATGTACGCCAACGTGCGCAAATTGGCTGCAGAGAACCCGGCGGAGGCGCATTCCTACTGGCGGCACCAGCGGGACCTGATGTTCGCCACCCACCCTGCGTCCGCGCTGACGGCGGCCGGGAGGGCAAACTTCGGCGGCCTGAAGACGGCCTATTACGATCCCATCTACCGTTTCCACGTGCCCCTGACCAAGGAGGGTGCCGGCCGGGAAATGAGCGTGGACACGGGAACCGACGGCGTGGTCAATTTCGTCCGGCTGGGCACGTTCGACCTGCCGGAAATGGGCCAGCTGGCCGTGTGGCAGATCCACGGGTACGGCGGCGGCATCTTTGTCCCGTTCCGCGACGCCACGGCCGGCCAGCCGGGCGGCAGCTACGGTGCGGGCCGCTACCTCCTCGACACCATCAAGGGCGCCTTCCATGGCGTCAACGGGACCGGTCCCGGCGCCACCTTCGTCCTGGACTTCAACTTTGCCTATAACCCGTCCTGCGCGTACAACGAGAGGTGGGCATGCCCCCTGGCCGGTCCCGCCAACCGGCTGGCCGTGGACATCCCCGTGGGCGAGCTGTACTGACCGATGGCTGTGCTTCCCAGGCGCGTCGCCCGCGTCCGGCCGCTCCCGGCCGCCCGGCCCGACGAACAGTTTTTCGTGGCCAGCGACGTCCCCGGCACCGCCGCCGGCGGCGACACCTGGACGGTGGTCGACTCCCCTTTCCCCGGGTCGCGCGCCAACACATCCAGCCCGTGGCGTGAGGGCTGGCGGCCCGGACGCACCGTGGCGCAGGACCGCTTCGCCTTCCTCGCCCCCAGCGTCCCGGCCAATGTCCTGGGCATGGCCCACAACACCGGCCGGGCAGGCCGGGCCCTTCCGCCGCAGGCATTCCACAAGGCGGCAACCAGCGTTATCGGCCCGGGCGAGGAGATCCTGCTGGCACCCGGCATGGCACGGGTGGAGCCGGAGGCCGAACTTGCCGTGGTGATCGGCAGGACGGCCCGGGCGCTGACCCCCGCTACCGCACGGGAAGCGGTTTTTGGCTACACGATCGCCAACGACGTCACCTGCCGGGACCTGCAGGAAACCGATGAACTGTGGTTCAGCGCCAAGAGCCAGGACACGTTCACGCCTGCGGGGCCGTGGATCGCGACCGGGTTGGATGTCTCCGGCCTGGAGATCGGCGTGGCGCTCAACGGCACCGCCCTAGAGGCCGCCAGCACAGCCGACCTGGGCTGGACGATCGATGAAATCCTGGTCTACCTCAGCTCCGTGCTGACCCTGCATCCAGGAGACCTGGTGCTGACCGGCTTCCCTGCTGCGACGTCGCCGCTGTCCCCGGGAGACACGGTCGTGTGCCGGGTGGAGGGAATCGGTGAGTTGGCCAATCCGGTGGGCGCCGCGCTTGGCGCGGAGTCCCGGGCCGGATCCGGACCGGCGGTATGAGCGCATGAGGGACGGCGGGCCGGCTCCGGCGGCGCTGGAGCCGGCCACGCGCCGCTTCCCCGCGACCCGGCATTACCGCGGAGTGCTGCGTTTTCCGGTGGTGCGGCAGCTGATCCGGTTCTCCGGCGTCGGAGTGATCTGCACGGCCGCGTCCCTGGCCCTGTACGCACTGCTGCGGCCGTGGCTGGGTGCCCAGCCGGCCAATGCGGCGGCACTGGTGGTGACGTCCCTGCTCAACACGGCATTGAACCGCCG
>JABFWC010000353.1 GCA_013362385.1 Pseudarthrobacter sp. | reverse complement strand
GCACCAGGGGGACGGGGAGGGCGACGGCGACCCCCGGCTGGGCAAGTACCGTTCCATGCGCGATCCCCGGGAAACACCGGAGCCCTTCGCCGGCATCCCCGCCGGCGGCAACTCCTTCGTCATCCAGGAGCACCACGCCTCCCGGCTGCACTGGGACCTGCGGCTGGAGCATGAGGGTGTCCTGGTGTCGTGGGCACTGCCGAAGGGTGTCCCGGAATCCGGCGGCAAGAACCATCTCGCCGTCCAGACTGAGGACCATCCCATGGACTACCTCACCTTCCACGGAACGATTCCGAAGGGGCAGTACGGAGCGGGTGAGATGACCATCTGGGACACCGGCACGTACGAGCTGCACAAGTGGATCAACGGCAAGGAGGTCATCGTCACCCTCGCGGGGTCCGAGGGCGGCGGGCTGGGCGGCGCCAGGAAGGTTGCCCTGATCCACACCGGGCGCGGGCAGGGCAAGGACGCCGAAAACCAATGGCTGATCCACCTGATGGACAAGGAACAGGCAGGCGCACGACGGCGTGCGGCGCCGGCGGAGCAGGAGGGCGGCGACGGCGGCCCGGCACCGGCGAGGGATGCCGCCCCCGAAGTCCCGGAGCCACCAGCCGTGACGACTCCTGTGGATGCAATGGAGTTCCGGCCCATGATGGCCACCTCCGGGGACGAGGCCGACCTCCAGGGCAGCGCCTGGCAGTACGAACTCAAATGGGACGGCGTCCGGGCCGTCCTGGTGGGCGACGGGAAACAAGTGCGGATCTTCAGCCGCAACGGCAATGACGTCACCCACACCTACCCTGAATTCACCGACCCCGCATGCTGGCCCGGGGAGCCGTTCGTGGCCGATGGTGAGATTGTCGCCGTCGGTCCCGGGGGCAGGCCTGACTTCGGGCTGCTCCAGGGCCGGATGAAGCTGACCCGGGCCGCCGACGTCGCCAAGGCCCGGGTGGCCATCCCGGTCCAGTTGATGCTCTTCGACCTCCTCTTCAGCGGCGGAAGGGACCTCCGGCGGCTGCCGCTGAGCAAGCGGCGGGAACGGCTGGAGGAGTTCTTCGAACCGTCCGGCTGCCCCATGCAGTTGTCGCCGGTGCTGGACGAGCCCGTCCGGCACCTGCTCGACAGTGCGCAGGAGCTGGGCCTTGAGGGCATCATGGCCAAGCGGAGGGACAGCCGCTACGTCAGCGGGCAGCGGACCCGGACCTGGCTTAAGCTCAAGACCGAGCAGACGCAGGAAGTGGTGGTGGGCGGCTGGCGTCCGGGAAAGGGCGGCCGGGCGGACACCGTCGGCTCGCTGCTGGTGGGGATTCCGGACGGTGACAAGCTGCAGTACGTGGGCCGCGTGGGCAGCGGCTTCAGCACCCGCGAACTCGAGGAACTGCGGCAGACCGTGGAGCGCCTGGGCCGCAAGACCTCGCCCTTCCACGACATCCCCCGCCCGGACGCCGCGGATGCGCACTGGGTGGCCCCGGAACTGGTGGGCGAGGTGACGTACGGCGAATGGACCGGACCCGGGCGGCTGCGGCACCCCCGCTGGCGCGGCTGGCGGCTCGACAAGGACCCCTCGGAGGTGGTCCGCGAAGGATGACTCCATGTTGCCGAGGCGCAAACTACCTGGCGCGTACCGAATAACCGGGGCGCCAGGTAGTCTGCGTGTAGCAGGTTTGACGTGCCGCCTACGACGAGTGCGGCATCTGCGGCCGGCCGGTCCGGTGCACAGCCGTCACGGCGGCCTCATGGCCCATCCGGCCGTTGCCGGCGGACTGTTCCTTCGGGTGCCGCCGCTTCCCGCTGCCGTCCGGCCACGCGCTCTGCTGCGCGAGGGGAACGGCGCCGGGAGCCGCGGGTCCCGGAGCAGCGGAAGCACTCATCGCTGCCGCAAGGTGGTCCGCCACCTCCGGCCGGATGCGTGGCTGATTGCTGTCTTCGCCCATTTTGCTCTTCCCTTCTTCCCTTCGTTCTTCGCTGAAACGAAACGCTGACACAAGCGCCGGGCGCGCGCGGACTACTGCCCGAAAAGAAGTGTTTCCATCGCTCCACGATAAGCACGCCGCCGGCTCCTGTGAACCCCTGCGGCAGGCGTGGCGCCGGTCACTTCCAGGGCGGCGGCAGGCGGCTTTCCACCCGGAAAACGGCAACGGCAGGAAAATTTTGGGTAACGAAGTTTGCAACCGGCCTGCTTCCCAGTGATACCG
>JABFWC010000074.1 GCA_013362385.1 Pseudarthrobacter sp. | reverse complement strand
GAGCAGCACGGGGTTGGTGATGAAGAAGGCGGTCCTGGTCAGCGCCGAGATGGTGGACTCGCCGCCCAGCCCGCAGCGGGCGGCAACGTAGCCCACCCCGATAACGACGCCGATCACTGCCAGCCCGATGAGCACACCGCCCACGTGGGGTACTTCCTTCCGGTTCCACCATGCACTACCGCAGGAAGGCAGTACTACAAGTTTCATACTTATCAGATAAGGCCCCCTGCGCCAGAAGTGTCCACAGAATGGCCCACCCGGCTCCGGCCGGGCCCTCGACACGGCACCGCCGGGGACGGTACTGCTTAACGATGGTCACCGTCGGCTTTCACGCATCACATGAACAGATCAGCCCCGCCCGGCTGCTGCAGGACGTCCAGCACGCGGAGCGGGCGGGCTTCGACGCGGCCATGTGCTCGGACCACATCGAGCCGTGGTCGGCCCGCCAGGGGCACTCCGGCTTCGCGTGGTCCTGGCTGGGTGCGGCGCTGGCCACCACGGAGCTGCGGTTCGGAGTGGTAACCGCCCCCGGCCAGCGCTACCATCCGGCGATCATCGCCCACGCCTCCGCCACCCTCGCCGGCATGTTTCCGGGCAGGTTCTGGTTCGCCCCCGGCAGCGGCGAGAACATGAACGAACACATCACCGGGGACGCCTGGCCCGCCAAGGACGTCCGGCAGCGGCGGCTGGAGGAATGCGTGGACGTCATCCGCCGCCTGCACCGCGGCGAGGAAGTCACCCACCGGGGCCTGGTGACCGTGGAGCAGGCGCGCATCTGGGACGTACCGGAAATCCCTCCGCCGCTGGTCGCCCCGGCCGTCAGTGTGGAGACCGCCCGCCGGGGCGCGGGCTGGGCGGACGGGCTGGTCACCGTCAACCAGCCCGCGCCGAAACTCCGGGACATGCTGGCGGCCTACCGTGATGCCGGCGGCAAGGGCAAGGCGGTGCTGCAGGTGCACCTGTCCTGGGCCGGCAGCGGGAAGGAAGCGGAGGCCATTGCGATGGACCAGTGGCGGACCAACACGTTCGCCCCGCCCATTCCCTGGGACCTGCCCACCGCAGGGCATTTCGACGCCGTTGGCGAGCACGTGCGCGAGGAGCAGGTCCGCGGCACGGTCAACGTCTCCGCCAGCCTTGGCCGGCACGTGGAGTGGCTGGCCGGGTACGCGGAGCTGGGCTTCGACGAACTGTACCTGCACTTCGTGGGGCAGGAGCAGGCGCCCTTCATTGACGCGTTCGGCGCGGAGGTGCTCCCGCAAGTGCGCGCCCCTGGAAGAAGTCCTGCTGAACCGCAACTGGCGGCGGCAGCTGCCACTCCGGCGTCGGACGCTCCGCAATGAGGATCGCCGAAACCTCGGACCTGTGGTGGAAGAACGCGGTTATCTACTGCCTGGACGTGGAGACGTTCTTCGACGACGACGGCGACGGCTGCGGCGACTTTGCCGGGCTAACCCAGCGGGTGGACTACCTGGCCGCACTCGGCGTGACCTGCATTTGGCTGATGCCGTTCTACCCGTCGCCCGACCGGGACGACGGGTACGACGTGACGGATTTCTTCAATGTGGACTCCCGGCTCGGCACGCTGGGCGACCTGGTGGAATTCATCCGCGCCGCGAAGGACCGGGGCCTGCGGGTGATCGCGGACTTCGTGGTGAACCACACCTCCAACCAGCATCCCTGGTTTGTGGAGGCGCGGAAGTCCACCGACAACCCCTACCGCGACTTCTACGTGTGGCGGCAGGACACTCCCCCGGACACATCCGCCGAGGTAGTGTTTCCCGGTGTGGAGAACTCGCTCTGGACGCAGGACGAGGCCACCGGCGAGTGGTACCTGCACATGTTCGCCAAATACCAGCCCGACCTGAACGTCATCAATCCGCAGGTCCGGGACCAGATCGCCAAGGCAATGGGCCTTTGGCTGGAACTGGGGCTGGACGGGTTCCGGCTGGATGCCGTGCCGTTCTTCCTTGAAACCAGGGGCGAGCCCAAGGACCGGGCCGCGAGGATCAACCCGCACGGCTACCTCAGCGCGCTGCGCAGCTTCCTGAACCGGCGCAACGGCAGCGCCGTGCTGCTGGGCGAAGTGAACCTGCCGTACCAGGAGCAGCTGGAGTATTTCGGCGGTCCCGAGGGCAACGAGCTGAACATGCAGTTCGATTTCATGTCGATGCAGCACCTCTACCTGTCCCTGGCGCGGCAGGACGCCCGGCCGCTGGCGGAGACACTCAAGGCCCGCCCGCCGATCCACCCGGACAACCAGTGGGCCATGTTCGTGCGGAACCATGACGAGCTCACCCTTGACAAGCTCAGCGACGGCGAGCGCCAGGAGGTCTTCGCCGCATTCGGGCCGGAAAAGAACATGCAGATCTACGGCCGGGGACTGCGCCGGAGGCTGCCGCCGATGCTTGGCGGCGACCAGGACCGCCTGCGGATGGTGTACTCCCTCATGTTCTCCCTCCCCGGCACCCCCGTGCTGTTCTACGGTGAGGAACTCGGCATGGGTGAGGACCTCCGGCAGAAAAGCCGGGCAGCGGTGCGCACCCCCATGCAGTGGAACAGCGAAAAGAACGGCGGCTTCTCAAGCGCCAAGGCATCGGACCTCGTGGCGCCCCTGGTGCGGGGCGAATACGGCCCGGAGAACGTCAACGCCGCCGCGGCAAAACGGGATCCGGGCTCCCTGTTCAACTTCATGGCCACGCTGATCGCGCGGTACCGCGAGGCAGCCGAACTGGGCTGGGGCGAATTCGCCGTGATCGACCAGCCCGAGGCTGCGGTGTTCGCCCACACCTGCAGTTCCGAGGGCGGCACACTGGTGCTGCTGCACAACTTCGGCGGGGAACGGGTGCAGGTCAGCGGAAATGTTGGGTCCCGCGACAGCAGGGGCAAGGAATACCGGGACGCCATGCTGCTGGACCTGTTCGACGGCGGCAACGTTACCCTGGAGGACGACGGCGGCTTCAGTGTGGAGCTGGGCCGCTACGGCTACCGCTGGTTCCGTGTGCACCGCAAAGGCGACCGGCTGGCACCGTAACCCCGCCGCCCGGCGTCGTGCTTTGTGAAAAAATCAACCATGCACGCCATGCAGCACTCCAGCAAACTCCAGAACGTCCGGTACGAACTCCGGGGGCCGATCCTCCAGGCGGCCAAGAACATGGAAGCCGAAGGACACCGGATCCTCAAGATGAACCTCGGGGACACGGCGCCGTTCGGCCTGGAGGCGCCGGAGTCCGTGGTGGTGGACATGATCCACCACCTCCGCGGCGCCCAGGGGTACAGCGACTCCAAGGGCATCTTCACCGCGCGGACGGCCATTTCGCAGTACTACCAGACCCGCGGCCTGATGAATATCGGGGTCGAGGACATCGTGATCGGCAACGGCGTCAGTGAACTGATCTCCATGTGCCTGCAGGCGTTCATGGAAAACGGTGACGAAATCCTGGTCCCTGCACCGGACTACCCCCTGTGGACGGCCGCTGTGACCCTCACCGGCGGCAGGCCCGTGCACTACCTCTGCGACGAGGCGGACAACTGGTGGCCGGACATGGCCGAAGTGGAAGCGAAGATCACCAGCCGGACCAAGGGAATCGTGATCATCAACCCGAACAACCCCACCGGCGCCGTCTACCCGCGGCACATCCTGGAGCAGTTCGCGGCCCTGGCCCGGAAGCACAACCTGGTCCTGTTCTCCGACGAGATCTACGAGAAGGTGCTGTACGACGGCGCCCGGCACATCCACACTGCCGCCGTGGCCGAGGACGTGTGCTGCCTGACCTTCAGCGGCCTGTCCAAGGCTTACCGGATGCCGGGCTACCGGGCAGGGTGGGTGGCCATCACCGGACCCTTGGCCGCCACCGCCGCCTATCGGGAAGGCCTGGAACTGCTGGCCTCGCTGCGGCTGTGCGCCAACGTTCCAGCCCAGCATGCGATCCAAACCTGCCTGGGCGGGTACCAAAGCATCGAGGCGCTGGTGAAGCCGGGCGGCCGGCTCCGTGAACAGCGGGACCTCGCCCACAAGCTCCTCACCGCCATTCCCGGCGTGACGTGTGTCCCGGCGTCGGGTGCCATGTACCTGTTCCCGCGGCTGGATCCGGACCTCTACCCGATCACCAGTGACGAGCAGTTTGTCCTGGACCTGCTGAAGGACCAGAAGATCCTGATCTCCCACGGCTCGGCCTTCAATTGGCCCGCGCCGGACCACTTCCGGTTCGTCATCCTGCCGTCCGTGCGCGACATCGAGGAAGCAGTCCGCCGGATCTCCACGTTCCTGGCCGCCTACCGGAGCCGGGAAGCCGCTTAGGCCGCCGAAACAGCTGCGGATTGCAGAACTAACCGGTCCCTAACAGCGGGGAAACCGGTACGCAACATTGCGCCGCCACACTGGTAGTGCAGGCAAGAGCCGGCACCAGCCCCAGCCAGGAGGCCCCGCCATGTTGAAGAAAGCGACCACGCATGTAACCAGAGTCCGCGCCCTGGACCAGCTCCGCCGCGGCGACGAAATCGAAGCCCGCCTCTCCGTGGGACCCTCGTACGACGACGTTGTGATCCGCCGCGGCAGCGTTCAGGAGACCGCCCCGGGCATCGGCGTCGTCTGGATCCTGGACCGCCTCACCGGCCTGCGCAAAGCGATCAATACCGATGAGTGCAGCGTGTGGCGGGTGGCCTGAGCCGCTTTCCCCTGCATGGTTGCCGGGGCGGCGGGCGTAGTCAGTAAGGACTGCCCGCCGCGTGACAGCCCCCTTCCGTCCTTCAGCCCCCGGCCACCGACTGGATCACCAGGACTTCCTGCCCGGGCTGCACCTCGGTCTCCAGGCCCTTCAGCCGCCGCACCTCGTCCCCGCCGACATAGATATTGACGAACCGCCGCAGGGCGCCGGTCTCGTCGCGCAGGCGCCGGCCCAGGACCACGTAGTCAGCGGCAACCGCGTCAAGCAGCTCCCGGACCGTCATTGGCCCGCCGGCGGGCGCAGTCAGTACGGACTGCCCGCCGGCCAGGGGCTGCAGCACGCTGGGAAGCACCAGCGAAACCTCAGGCACCGGCAACCACGGCCGCCCGTACGCACAGGACGTCCGGCAGGTGGGAAGCCACCTCCATGAACGTCCCGCCCTCATCCGCACTGGCATAGACACTTCCGCCCCGGGTCCCGAAATACACGCCGGCGGGTTCGGCCGCATCCACCGCTGCCGCGTCCCGAAGGACGCTGTTGTATTCACGCTCCGGCAGCCCGGCGCTGAACCGTGTCCACGTTTCCCCTGCATCGTCCGTGCGATGGACGGCGAGCTTTCCGTCGGGCGGGATGCGTTCGCCGTCGGCCTTCAACGGAATGACCCAGGCCGTACCCGCCCGGCGCGGATGGGCGAGCATCACGAAACCGAAGTCGGCCGGCAGGCCCCCGGCGATGGAGGTCCACGTGTCCGCGTTGTCATCGGTGCGGTAGACGCCGTGGTGGTTCTGCGCGTACAGGCGCCCGTCCGTTGCTGCATCCGCGGCGATCTTATGGACGCACTGGCCGAACTCAGGATTCGGGTCCGGCATGAAGTAGGCGGAGATCCCGTGGTTGCGCGGTTCCCAGGAAGTGCCGCCGTCGAGCGAACGGTAGACGCCTCCGGTGCTCATGGCGACATGCACCGTCTCCCCGTCGGGGTGGACCACGATGGAGTGTGCCGCGGCCCCGCCGTAGCCGGCACCCCATTCGCTGCGGTGCGGATGGTCCCACAGGCCGCGGTTCAGTTCGAAGTGCTCGCCGCCGTCAGTGGACCTCCAGACGGAGATGGGCTGGGCTCCGGCCCACACAACTCCGGGGCGTGAATCGGCGTCCGGGTAGATCTGCCACACCCGCTCCAGCGCGGCGCCGGTGTCCCCGGGGAACGTGATGGCGCCCCGTTCGGGCTCTGTCCAGGTGGCGCCCAGGTCATCGGAGTGCGCGACGGTCGACCCCCAGTGCGGGCTGCTGATTCCCACCATGATCCGGGTGCGGCCGTCCCTGGTGTCCAGCCCAATGCTGGGAATCTCCGACATCAGGAAGTGGGGCCCGGTGAGGGACCACTCCCGTCGATCCTTGCTGGTCGCCAGCCACAGTCCTTTTTTGGTACCGATCGCCAGGAGAAACTTCGCCGCCGTTGCCATGGGCACCATGCAACCACCGCGGCGGCCTGCCCGCAACGGTCATCAGGACCTGCATGGCGAGCGCAGGAGTCAGTCCACGAACTCTGACTGCGTCTGGATGAAGTCCCAGTCAGCGACAGTGAGCGCCGCCGCCGGATTGTCCGGATGCGGTCCGCCTGCTTCTGCGATGCCCTGAAGGACAACCAGGGGCAGCTCCTCCGCATAGAGGTTCTCCCGCAGCCACTCCTTGGTGGCGAGGTCCAGGTCCAGCCACCACATGAAAATTTCCACGAGCACCTGCCTTCCGTCACCTTCAACGTTAGGCCCGGGCACGGTGGCCGACAAGGCCCGCGAGGGCGGTGGCAGGTAGGGCGCCGCGGCGTTTCGGGTACCGGCAAGTAACTGCCCCGCCGGGGCTGTGGAAAAGACGAGTACCCCCTACTCGCGACTGCCTCCTGCGCGCTCCCTAGCCTGAAATCTCAAGCAAGCTGACCGTGTTGCCGGGGCACGGCGCCACCGCCGCCGTCCCGCCTGACAGGGTCCGTTTCACCAAAAGCCTGGGGAGAGAATCATGAAACGCACCTTAGTAACCCTGGGGGTGGTCGGCCTCGGCCTGATCAGCCTCACCGCACCAGCAATGGCTGCCTCGGACCGCGTGGTGGTGTGCCACTGGGACGGAAGCGCCCTCATACCGCTGGAATTCAGTGTCAACGGGACCGGCGGACATGAGCAGCACACCGAGGACATCATTCCTCCGACCCCGAAAATTCCTGCGGGGAAGAACTGGACCAACGCTGGGAAGGCGCTCTACGTCGCGAACTGCGCGCCGCTGCCGCCGGGTGAGGTGATCGACCCGGTTGACCCGCCCGTCGTCGTCAATCCTCCGGTCACGCCTCCCGCGGTGACCCCTCCCGCAGAGGAGCCGCCCGCAGTTGTCAACCAGCCTGTGGTGGAGGCACCCGCTGTTGTCAACCAACCCGCAGTGCAGCCGCCCGCCGTTGTCAACCAACCCGTGGTCCAACCGCCCGCGCCGGCAGCGGTTGAGCCGGCGACAGTACCTGTCCAGCCCGCGCCTGCCCAGCCCGCGCCCGCCCGGCAGGCCGCGGCCCCGGCTCCGGCCGCGCAACAAGCCGCGGCAGCCCCGGCTGCCAAAGCCGTCGTAGGAACCAACGAGGGCTACAACGCGCAGACCGCAGTGGGGAGCAACGACGGCGACGCCGGCTGGCTCGCCGGAGTGGGGGCCCTCGCAGCCGCCGGGGCAGCCGTGGCCGTCCGCCGCCGGTCCCGCTTCCTCCGCACCGCCGGGTAGGCGGTTCCTGCCACCTTCGGTGGCCCATCGACAAGGAAGGCGTCCTGCCAGTGCCCGGCAGGACGCCTTCCTTCCCCTTCCGCCCACGGCGACAGGAACATCATGCCGAAGGAACGCAGGAAGCACGCCGCTGCCAGGAGGCAGCCTTGGCGCCGCTGGAACCGGGGTGACCTGGCCATCCTCCTCTGCGGGGTCCTTGCGTTCCTGTCGTTCACCCTCGGCGCTCCCCTGCTCCACCAGGGACACGGGGCGGCCGCGAACACTGCCGGCCCCCCGTCCAGCACGGCCGCCAGCCCGGCCCCTGTTCGTCCACCCGCCCCCGTCGCGGCCACAGGCGAAACGACAACAGGCAGGACGACGGCGGCCCCGACGGTGGCTGCGGTCCTCCCGCCTGCATCCGTGCTCCCCGCGGCCGCCGCGCCGGTCCACATCAACTACCCGTCCGCCGACTTTGACGTCACCGTCCACCCGCTGGACCTCGACAGTGCCGCACAGTCCAGCCGGACCATCGAACCCCCGGCAACCAAGGACGGCTACTGGCTCACCACGTTCGGCGTGCCCGGCAGCGGCTCAGGCAACACCACCTACGTGATCGGCCACAGCTGGGAAGGTGCGGACGCACCCTTCAACCACCTCAGTTCCGCGGCCGCCGCCGGCGACCTGTTCGACGTCGCAACGGCGGCCGGCACCATCAGCTACCGCGTGGAGGACGTCAGTACTTACGACAAATCCAGCCTCAAGGACAGCCCCGTCTGGGACATGGTTCCCAACCGGCTGGTCCTCATCAGCTGCTTCACGGAGGACCCCTGGGGCAGGAACGTAGTAGTCACCGCATACCCGTCTGCTCCCTAACCCCCACCATGGCGCACCTGTTCACCTCGCCCCCCAGGGCGGAAAATGGGCGTCATGACATCCGATCACTTCAAGGGCAAGCCGCTGCTGGTGGGCGTCATGCCCAAGCAGCACCCTGAAGTCCTGCAAACCGCGGCGGCCCTGGCTGCCGGCCTCGGAGCGCCGCTGGTGTGCGCCTACGTGGACGAAGCTAGCTACCTCGTG
>JABFWC010000057.1 GCA_013362385.1 Pseudarthrobacter sp. | reverse complement strand
GGCCAGCAGTTCACCGCGGGAGGCCTGCGCTGCCATGCGGGAACGCGCGGCCTCTTCCGTCATCCCGCGCAGTTCCCGCATGCGCTGCAGCCGCACGGCGTCGGGGGCGTCAACCACCAGCACCAGGTGGAAGGCGGTGCCCTGCCCGGTCTCAACCAGCAGGGGGATGTCCTGGACCACCACGGCGTCGTCCGGTGCAGTGTCCGTGATGGCGGCGGCGCGGGCCCGAACCAGTGGATGGACAATCGCATTCAGTGCCGCGAGGCGTTCCGGGTGCCCGAACACCGCCGCGCCGAGCCGGGCGCGATCCAGCCGCCCGCCGCCGTCGAGCATGCCGGCGCCGAACTCCGCGACCACCCGTTCCAGGCCTTCCGTGCCGGGCTCCACCACTTCGCGTGCCAGCGCATCCGCGTCCACCAGGACCGCGCCGCGTTCCTGCAGCCGCGTGGCCACCACTGACTTTCCGGACGCGATGCCGCCCGTCAATCCGATCTTCAGCATGCTCCCACCCTACCCAGCGCGTTCACCCCGGCCCGGTACTGGACGGGCCCGCCACTAGACTGGGCCGGGTGCAGGAACAGGAGAGCAGGGCCACGGCCTACACCACACTGGCGGCCGGTCAGGATTTCCGCCACGAGATCGAGATCAAGCGCTCCCGCTTCATCACGATCCTTCGCCGCGCTGCCACGGAGGACGAGGCCCGGGAGCTGGTGGCGGAGCTCAGACGCGAGTTCCATGACGCCCGGCACTACTGCTCGGCGTTCCTCCTTGGCCCCGACCGAAGCATCCAGCGTTCCAGTGACGACGGCGAACCGTCCGGGACCGCCGGAATTCCCATGCTGGAGGCACTCGCCAAAAGGGAAATACAGCCCGGGGTGGCCGACCTCAGCGACGTCAGTGCCGTCGTCGTGCGCTATTTCGGCGGGATCCTGCTCGGCGCCGGCGGGCTGGTGCGGGCGTATTCCGAATCCGTCTCGTCCGCGCTTGCGTTGGCGCCGCTGGTGCGGCGCAGCAGGTTGCGCATCTGCGCGGTGGAGGTGCCGCACGCGGCTGCCGGCAGGCTGGAAAACGACCTGCGGGCCGCCGGTTTCGTGATGGCACCGACAAGCTACGGAGCCCGGGGCGCAGTCCTGCGCGTGGCCGTCACGGACGATGCGGCCACGATCGCGGACGCGGCCGGGCGCCTCCAGGTCCTCACCGCCGGCAGCGCCGCACTCACTCCAGTTGGAACGGAGTGGATTGATGAACCCCTCGCCTGACGTCTCCTTGGTGGACGTGGACGAAACGGTGCTTCCGGAGCTGCTGGAACTGGCCAAGCGGGACGCGTCCCCGGACGAGGTGGCTCCCCCGGCCGGCGGCCCAGGTTGGGACCTGGAGCGCACGGGCTGGTTCCTCAGCTACCACCGCGCCGCGGCGGACGGTCTGGACGGCCCGGCCGGGGAAAAATCGTGGGCGGTGCTCTGCGGCGGGGAACTTGCCGGTTCCGTGCGCCTAAAGCAGAACGCGGCGGCAGCTGTCCCTTCTGCCGAGGCCGGCATCTGGCTCGGGCGCAGCTTCCGCTCCCGCGGGATCGGTGGCGCTGCACTGCGGCTGCTCCTGGCGGAGGCACGCCGGGCCGGCGTCGGGTGTGTGACCGCCCGTACCCTGGCCGGCAACGGGGCTGCGCAGCTCCTGCTGGCCTCGGTCGGCGGCCACATAACGCCGGACGACGACGGAACGGTCATCGCCGTCGTCGAGCTTTAATGCAGCAGACCCCCTGCCTGAATGGCAGGGGGTCCGCTGCTGCCCGGAGATCCGGGCAGGTGGCAATTAGTTGCCGGTCAGCTTCTCGCGCAGGGCAGCAAGAGCCTCGTCCGAAGCCAGGGTGCCGGCGCCGGAGTCGGTGGCAGCAGGCTCGGAGGAGTAGCTGGTGGCGCCGGAGTCGCCGTCAGCGGACGTTGCCGCAGCAGCGTCGTCGGCAGCGTGCTGGGCAACCTGCTTCTTGTGTGCTTCCCAGCGGGCCTGGGCGTCAGCGTACTGCTGCTCCCATGCGGCGCGCTGTGCTTCGTAGCCCTCGAGCCATTCGTTGGACTCGGGGTCGAAGCCTTCGGGGTACTTGTAGTTGCCCTCTTCGTCGTACTCTGCGGCCATGCCGTACAGAGCCGGGTCGAATTCGGTGCTGTCGGCGTCGACGCCCTCGTTGGCCTGCTTGAGGGAC
>JABFWC010000235.1 GCA_013362385.1 Pseudarthrobacter sp. | reverse complement strand
CTTCTGGATCATCATCCTGTCCTTCGTCGTCCCCATGGGCATGCGGATGTACCGGCGTTCCATGGCGCGGCGGGACCGGGACCAGGGCTTTCCCGGCCAGTTCCACGGGCCGGGGCAGTATCCGGGCCCGAACCAGGTTCCGGGCCAGTATCCCGGCGCGGACCAGTACCCGGGCTACGGCGGGTTCCCGGGGTCGGCGGGGCCGCAGAACAAGCAGCCCCGTGACGGCTACACGCAGCAGGACTATTTCTCGGGCGGATTCCGCCAGCCCGGCCAGCCCCGGCCGCTCGATCCCCCGCAGCCGCCGCCGTACCAGTACGGGCCGCCGCCGATGCCGGACCAGCAGTACGGCGTTCCCCAGGAACCGCCGTTCCAGCAGCAGGCACCGGGCCGGCCGTCCGGGCCTGCCACTCCCCCGCCGCCGGCAGCGCCACAGGGGTTCCGTGCCAGGAAGCTGGCCGAACTCGACCAGCAGTACAGCGACGGTGAACTTTCCATGGAGGAGTACATGAAGCGCCGCGGCGACATCATGAACGGCTGAGCCAAGGTGATGGACCAACAGAAAGGGGACCGGAAATCCGGTCCCCTTTCTGTTTCAATCGGCCTGGTTGATCGACCTGCCGGGAAGGTTAGTCCACCTGCGGGAAGCCGAGGTCGATGACGGACGTGGACGGGTCGGGCCAGCGCGTGGTGACTACCTTGCCGCGGGTGTAGAAACGGATGCTGTCCGGCCCGTACATGTGGGTGTCGCCGAACAGCGAGTTCTTCCAGCCGCCGAAGGAGAAGGTGCCCACCGGGACGGGAATGGGGACGTTGACGCCCACCATGCCCGCCTCGACGTCGAACTCGAACTGCCGGGCCGCCCCGCCGTCGCGGGTGAAGATGGCCGTGCCGTTGCCGAACTCGTTCTCGTTGACCAGCCGGACGGCGTCGCTGTACGAGTCCACGCGCACCACGGACAGGACCGGGCCGAAGATCTCGTCGTCGTAGACCTTCATGCCGGGCTTGACGTGATCCACCAGGCTGACGCCGATGAAGAAGCCGTTCGAATCGAACTGCTGCGAGCGCCCGTCGACAACCAGGGTGGCCCCTTCGCCCTCGGCACCGGCCACATAGGACGCCACGCGGTCCCGGTGCTCTGCGGTGACCAGCGGACCCATCTGGGACGCGGGGTCGGTTCCCGGGCCGATCTTGAGCGTGGCCATGCGGCTGGAGATGGCCTGCACCAGGTCGTCGGCGATGTTGCCCACCGCGACGAGGACGCTGACGGCCATGCAGCGTTCGCCGGCCGAACCGTAGGCGGCGGAAACCGCAGCGTCGGCCGCCATGTCCAGGTCGGCGTCGGGAAGCACCACCATGTGGTTCTTCGCGCCGCCCAGGGCCTGCACCCGCTTGCCGTGTTCTGCTGCCCGCTTGTAGATCGACTGGGCGATCGGGGTGGACCCGACGAAGCTCACGGCCTTCACGTCAGGGTGCTCGAGCAGCACGTCGACGGCTTCCTTGTCCCCCTGGACCACGTTGAGGACACCTGCCGGAAGCCCCGCCTCGGCGAAGGCCTCGGCGATGAAGACGGCGGCCGACGGATCCTTCTCACTGGGCTTCAGCAGCACGGTGTTGCCGCAGGCCAGCGCGCTGCCGATCATCCACAGCGGCACCATGGCGGGAAAGTTGAAGGGGGTGATGCAGGCCACGACCCCCACCGGCTGGCGGACGGAGTGGACGTCGATGCCGCCGGAGACCTGTTCGGAGCGCTCGCCCTTGAGCATGTGGGACAGTCCGGTGGCGAAATCGATGTTCTCGAGGCCGCGGGCGATCTCTCCCTCCGCGTCGGAGAGGACCTTGCCGTGCTCGCTGGTGAGGACCGCGGCAAGTTCGGACTTCCGCTGGTTAAGGATTTCGCGGACCTTGAAGAAGATGGTGGTGCGCTTGGCAAGGCTCGTGGCCCGCCATGCCGGCAGCGCGGCGCGGGCGGCGGCGATGGCCTCCTCCGTCCTGGCCGCGGAGGCGAGCGCCACCTGCTTCTCCTGTTCGCCGGTGGCGGGGTTGAAGACCGGACCGAAACGGTCGGCATCGGTGACGCGGGCGCCGTTGATGTAGTGGGGAATGGTTTCCAAGGGAGTCTCTTTTCCTGCGTAGCTTGCGGTGGGCTAATTGGCGGACGTCGCCTGCCGGGCGGGCTCGAGCGAGCCGTCGACGAGCTTGATGATCATCGAGCAGTCCCTGCCGGCCTCACCGGCGTCGATGAGCTGCTGGAACAGTTGCTGGACGTGCCTGCCGATTTCAAGGGGTGTTCCGGTGTCTTCGGCGGCGCTGATGGCCAGGCCGATGTCCTTGTTGGCCAGCTCCGTGGTGAAGGTGGGTGCGAAGTCATTGTTGGAGGCCGCGGTGGGAACCACGCCGGGTACGGGGTACCAGGTCCGCAGCGCCCACGAGTCGCCGGAGGAGACCGAAGCGATGTCCCAGAAGACCTGCTTGTCCAGGCCCAGCCGGTCGGCGAGCACGGCGCCTTCGGCGGTGGAGGCGAGGTTGATGAAGAGCATCAGGTTGTTGCAGATCTTCGCGGCCTGGCCGGTGGTGGCTCCGCCGGTGGGGATGATGTTGCCGGCCATGGGCCCGATGTAGCCGGTGGCGTCTGCCACGGCCCCCTCTTCGCCGCCCACCATAAAGGTCAGCGTGCCGGCCTCGGCGCCGCTCATGCCGCCCGAAACCGGGGCGTCAACGAAGCGGAAGCCGGCGGCAGCGGCGGCGTCGTGCAGTGCCTGGGCCGAGGCGATGTCGATGGTGGAGGAATCGATGAGCAGCGTGCGGGTGTCCGCGTGGGCCAGCACGCCGTCGGCGCCGAGGTAGACCGCGCGGGCATGTTCGCCCTTGGGCAGCATGGTGAAGACGGCGTCCGCGCCCCGGACGGCTTCGGCAATGCTGCCTGCCGGCTTGACGCCGCCCGCGTCCGCTGCGGCGAGGGCCGCCGGATTAAGGTCGAAGCCGCGGACCTCGTGCCCGGCCTTCGCCAGATTTACGGACATGTGCCCGCCCATGTTGCCCAGGCCGACCCAACCGATTACTGCCATGCGTAAGCTCCTTTGCTTCATTGCCGCCTTGCTGCGGCGGTTCTGTGTCCACCATCACACCCTGCTAGAGTGCAATCAAGGGGAAAAATTACAGACGCTATGTGCACTGATGCACATTGAAGGAAGGCCCGGAGTGGACTCGAGACGGCTGCCCAGCCCCGATGACCTGTTGATCCTGCTGACGGTGGCACGCCTGGGACGATTCAACGCGGTGGCCGAAACGCTCGGTACAACCCACACCACCATTTCGCGCCGGATCCTGGCCCTCGACAGGCAACTGGGCGGCCGGACCCTGGAACGCAGCCCCCACGGCTGGGAGCTGACCCAGCTTGGCGCGGCCGCCGTGGAGGCAGCGGAAGCCATCGAGGACACGCTGGGTACGCTGTCCGGCCTGCTCAGCCAGGACCAGAGCACCCTCGCGGGCCTGGTCCGCGTCGCGACAACGGACGGCGTCGGCGCGGTGTTCGTCACCCCCGCCCTGGTCCGGCTGCAGCAGCGGCACCCGCAGCTGAACATCGAGATGCTCAGCGCCACGCGGAAAGTCAGCCAGAACAGGTCCGGGGTCGACCTCGAGATCGTGGTGGGCAGGGCCGACGTCACCACCGCGCAGACCATCTTCCTCAGCAACTACTACCTGCGCCTGTACGCCAGCGCCGGGTATGCGGCCGCGCACGGCCTGCCGGAAACACTCGACGACGTCGGGCAGCACGGCTTCGTCTCCTACGTCGAGTCCGCACTGCAGGTGGCGGAGCTCGGACACCGCTGGTCGTCCCAGCTGCCCATGCCCAGGAGCAGTTTCCAGGCCACCAGCGTGTTCGCCCAGGTGGAGGCCGTGCGGCAGGGCGCCGGCATCGGGCTACTGCCCAACTTCATGGTCGCCGGCCAGGCCGATTTCGTTCCTGTCCTGGCCGGCGACTTCGAGCGCCAGCTGCCCATCTGGGCGGTGGCGCGCCCTGAATCCCTCCGGTCAGCCGCGGTGCAGGCGGTGATTGCGGCATTGAAGGAGGAAGTCAGGGACCGCGCCGGGCTGCTGGCAGGATAGTAGTCCTTAGGCCTTGAAGAGCCGCCGGACCACCTGCCCGGACGCGAGCGCATCCAGGCCTTCGTTGATCTCGTCGAGGGGACGGGTGTCGGTGTGCAGCAGTTCCACCGGAAGCCTGCCCTCGCGCCAGTACCCCAGGTATTTCGGGATGTCGCGCCCGGGCACGGCGTCGCCCATGTAGGAGCCCAGCAGCCGTTTTCCGGCCCCGGCGAACTGCAGGGCCGGCACCGTCAGCTCGGCGGACGGATGCGGCAGGCCCACCGAAACCACCGCACCGCCGCGGGTCACCTGGTCCAGGCAGGACGCGATCACCCCTGCTGAGCCCACCGCCTCAACGGCAACGTCCACCCCGTCGCCGGCAGCTTCCGCGATCAGGCGGGGTGCGTCTGCCGGCGTACCCACCGAGGTGGCGCCGGCGTCGAGGGCGAGCTGGTGCTTGCCCTCGTTGGGATCGATCGCCACCACGCTGGCCGCGCCGGCGAGGCGCGCCGCCATCACGGCAGAAAGTCCCACGGCACCCAGGCCGAAGACAGCCACTGACTGTCCGGGGCCGACGTCGGCCGTGTTCAGCACCGCGCCCATGCCGGTGAGCACGGCGCAACCGAACATCGCCGCCACGGTATCCGGAACGTCGTCGTCAATCACCACCACTGACTCGCGCGCCACCACAGCGTAATCGGCGAAGGCCGAGACACCGAGGTGGTGGTTGATCCGCTCCCCCTCCGGCGTGCGCAGCAGCGCCTCCCCGTGCAGCAGGTCGCCTGAGCCGTTAACCTCCGCGGCGCGGTGGCACAGCGCAGGACGGCCGGCCCGGCACGCCCGGCAGTCGCCGCAGCTGGGCACGAAGACCAGCACCACATGGTCGCCCGGAGATACGTCGGCCACGCCCTCGCCGACGGACACCACGCGGCCCACCGCTTCGTGGCCGAGTGCCATGGGAAGCGGCCGGACCCGGGAGCCGTCCACCACGGACAGGTCCGAATGGCACAGGCTCGAGTAGGTGATGGCGACGCCCAGCTCGCCTGCCCGCGGTTTTGGCTCTTCCAGGTCCTGCACCAGAAGGGGCCGGGCGGCCGCGTAGCTGGCCTGGTCGCCGCCCGTGCCCGGAGCAGGAACCGTGGAGTAGAGGACGGCTGCTTTCACGGCGGCCGCCTACTTCTTGTTGGCGGCGAGCAGGTCCGCTGTGCCCTTGGCGTCGGCCGCGTCCACGTCGCGGAGCGAGATGCCGCGGGTTTCCTTCAGGAAGAAGACTGCGACGGCGGTGATGGCGCAGGCGATGAGCAGGTAGATCGCCACGGGCAGGGAGGACTTGTAGGTGCCCAGGAGCGAGGCGGCGATGATCGGAGCCAGGGAACCGGCCACGATGGACGTCACCTGGTAGCCCAGGGAGACCCCCGAGTAGCGCATCCGGGTGGGGAACATTTCGGCCATGATGGCGGGCTGTCCGGCGTACATGAACGCGTGGAACACCAGGCCGATCATGATGGAGGCAAGGATGACGACGTCGTTCTTGGTGTCCATCATGGGGAAGGCGAAGAAGCCCCAGGTGGCGCCCATGACAGCACCGGCCAGGTAGACGGGCTTGCGGCCCAGGCGGTCCGACAGCTTGCCGACCATTGGCACGACGGCGAAGTGCACGGCATGCGCGAGGAGCAGCAGCAGGAGGATGCGGGTGGTATCGGCCTGCACCACTGTCTTGAGGTAGGTGATGGAGAAGGTCACCACGAGGTAGTAGAGGATGTTCTCGGCGAAGCGCAGGCCCATGGCGGTGAAGACGCCGCGCGGGTAGCGCCGGAAAACCTCGGCCACGCCATAGCCCTTGTGGCCGGCGTCGACCTCTTTGCGGGCCTCCAGGAAGATGGGTGCGTCATTGACCTTGGTGCGGATGTAGTAGCCGATCAGGACGATCACGGCGGAGAGCCAGAACGCCACCCGCCAGCCCCATCCGAGGAAGGCGTCCTGGGTCAGCGTGGAGGACAGCACGAAGAGCACGGCGGTGGCGAGCAGGTTGCCCATGGGCACTGCTGACTGGGGCCAGCTGGCCCAGAAGCCGCGGGACCTGCTGGGGCTGTGTTCTGCGACGAGGAGGACGGCGCCGCCCCACTCGCCGCCCACGGCGAAGCCCTGGGCGAAGCGCAGGAAGACCAGCAGCGCCGGCGCCCAATAGCCGATCTGCTGGAACGTCGGCAGGCAGCCCATGAGGAAGGTGGAGACGCCCACCAGGATGATGCTCAGCTGCAGCAGCTTCTTCCGGCCGAACTTGTCACCGAAATGGCCGAAGACAATGCCGCCGATGGGGCGGGCCACGAAGCCGACGGCGTAGGTGAGGAAGGCGGCGATGATGCCGTCCAGTTCAGTGCCGGCGTTGGGAAAAAAGGCCTTTCCGAAGACCAGTGTTGCGGCCGATGCGTAGAGGAAGAACTCGTACCATTCCACGACGGTTCCGGCCATGGACGCCGTAACCACTTTCCTCAGGCCTGAGGCCTTGACATCGGTTTCCTCTGTGCGCCTTGCGGCGGAGCTTTCCGTACTCATGCGAACTCCTTCGGCGTCGTCGTCGACACCACTGGGACCAGTCGATGGCAGCCGGATGTGATGCACACCACGAATGCCGGATTTTTCGAGTATGGTCTGCCCGTGACGCAACCTCAACGCCGAATCGTGCAGAACGCATCTGCATAAATGCACATGCGCTACGGGAATCCCTGGCGCGTTAGACGAGGAAGGTGCTCCGCAGCTGGTCCCCGAGCTGCCCGATCTCCGTGAGGAACCCGTCGTGCCCGATGGGCGCCTGGATGACATGGACATCCACGTTGCCCGGCAGCGCCTGCGCCAGTTCCCTTGACTGTGACGGGAAGTAAAGCCGGTCCGAGTCCACCGCCGCCACGAAGAACCGGGCGGTGGAGCCGGCGAGCGTCTCGGACAGCGGCCCGCGTCCGCGGCAGACGTCATGGCTCATGAGCGCCTCCGTGAGCGCAATGTAGCTGTTGGCGTCAAAACGCCGGACGAGCTTGTTGCCCTGGTGGTCCAGGTAGCTTTCCACCTGGTAGCGGCCCCGGGCAGCGAGCACTTCACCCTGCAGCGGCGACTCGGGGGCCTGGGCTGCCCGCCCGAACCGGCCTTCCAGTTCCGCCGCTGACCGGTAGGTGATGTGGGCAATGCGCCTGGCCAGAGCCAGCCCGTCTTCCGGGGCAGGGCCACCGTAGTAGTCCCCGCCGTTGAAGTTCGGGTCCTGCCGGATGGCCAAAGTCTGGGCCTGGGCGAACGCGATCTGTTCGGCCGTGCTGGCCGCGCCCACCGAGATGACGGCGCAGCGCTGCACCCGTTCGGGGTAGGTGACGGCCCACTCAAGGGCTCGGGCGCCGCCCATGGAGCCGCCCAGGACTGCATACCAGCTGGTGATGCCCAACCGGTCCGCCAGCCGGGCCTCGGCAACGGTGCTGTCCCGCAGGGTCACCAGCGGGAAGCGTGAGCCCCAGGGACGCCCGTCGGGGCCAGGTGACGACGGGCCGGTGGAGCCGTAACAGCCGCCCACGATGTTGATGGACACCACGAAGAACCTGTCCGTGTCCACCGGGGCGCCGGGTCCCGCCAGCTGCTCCCACCACCCCTCTTCGTCGGTGTCGCCGCGGGTCACGTGCATGCTGCCGGTGAGCGCGTGCTCGATCAGGACCGCGTTGCTGCCGTCGGCGTTCAGCGTGCCCCAGGTTTCGTAGGCCAGAGTGACGTTCGGCAGGTAACCGCCGGCTTCCAGCTCCAGTCCCCCGACCGAGGCGTAGCGGACAATTCCGTGTTCGGGGATGGTGGTACGGGCGACGGTAACCGTCATGGCAGGACCTCTTCTACGCGCTTGCCCGCCGTCGTCTGACCGGCAGGCCAGGTCTTCACCCGGGGCACCCCACCGCGGAAGGAGGGTTGCCGGCCAGCAAGCCGGGGCTGTCACTGGCACTCATGACCTGGTTCGAGTGTACGAAACACCCCCCGCTCCGGGCCAAGAGTGTGACCGGTTGTGACTTCCCCTGTTTGCCGCTAGGCGCCGGCGGCGCCCTTGGCTGCCCGGAAACCGGCTTCCAGGTCGGCGATGATGTCGTCGATGTGCTCCAGGCCCACGGAGAGGCGGACCAGCCCCGGAGTTACACCGGCCACGGCCTGCTGCTCCGTGGAGAGCTGGCTGTGGGTGGTCGACGCCGGGTGGATGACAAGGGAGCGGACGTCACCGATGTTGGCCACGTGGGAGTGCAGTTCCAGGGCATCCACAAAGCGCTTGCCCGCCACGGCGCCGCCGGCCAGGTTGAAGGCAACGACGGCGCCGGTCCCCTTGGGACCGTACTTGCGGCCGCGCGCGTACCATGGGCTGGAGGGCAGCCCCGCGTAGGCGACGGATTCGACGTCGTCCCTTCCCTCCA
>JABFWC010000088.1 GCA_013362385.1 Pseudarthrobacter sp. | reverse complement strand
GAATGTCCTTGTAGCGCAGGAGGATTCCGGCGAAAACCGGCGCACTGGCGGCGGCAGCTTGGGCGGTCCTGCCTTTGAGCGGTGTGGACTGCAGGGCCGCGCCCAGCAGGCCGACCCCGCAGGTCTGAAGGCTGGCGTACGCCAGGAAGGGCCACGCGGCGCCCCTTCGATAGGCGAACTTCTCAATATCGGTTGCGCGGACGGCCAGGGCCCAGACAAACAAGGGGCTGCCCGCCAGCAGGGCCGCAGCAGCGAGGGCCGCGAGGTTCCTTGCCCGCGCAGGTTCCGTTGCTGCTTCCGCCTTTTGGGCTTCCCCGCGCAGCTCCAGGGCAAGCCGCAGGAATCCCATTGGAACCGCGGCTGTTCCTGCTGCAGCGAGGAACTGCCCCAGTGTCCAGAGGCCGCGGTGGCCCTCCAGCATGGCCAGGCGCTGCTCGGCGCTCCTGGTGGAGTGGACGTTGCCCACCATCGCGATTCCCAGCAGCCAGCACGCGCTTGCCGTGGTGCTGACCGCTCCCGCCCGGACATACGGCTTTGACTGGGTCACGGCTCGCCTCCTTCTTAAACATTGTCGACGCGCAGATTCTTTTTCGCGACCCGTATATACGGGGTGCGTGAGGGAACCTGCGCGTCGAAAATGCGGAAGCGCCGAAACTACACCTGCTTCAGCGCCTGTTCCAGGTCACGGATGAGGTCGTCGGCATCCTCGAGGCCCACCGAGAGGCGGACCACGCCGTCGCTCAGGCCGATGGCGGCCCGGCCCTCCGGCCCCATCGCCCGGTGCGTTGTGGTGGCCGGGTGGGTGATCAGGGACTTTGCGTCACCGAGGTTGTTGGAGATGTCGATGATCCGCAGCCCGTCCAGCAGCGCAAACGCGGCCTCCTTCGCGGAACGGCCCGCCGAGGGGGAAAGTTCGAGCGTGAGGACCGTACCGCCGGCGCTCATCTGCTTCGCGGCCAGCTCGTACTGCGGGTGCGACTTCAGCAGGGGGTACTTCACCCAGCTCACGGCGGGCTGCTCCTCCAGCCACTCCGCGATCCGCAGGGCAGTGGCGGAGGAGTGGTTGACGCGCAGGCCCATGGTTTCGAGGCCCTTGGTCAGCACCCAGGCGTTGAACGCCGAAAGCGCCGGTCCGGTGTGCCGCATCAGCTGCTTCACGGGGCCGTCGATGAATTCCCTGGTGCCCAGGATGGCGCCGCCCATGACCCTGCCCTGGCCGTCGATGTGCTTGGTGCCGGAGTAGACGATGACGTCGGCGCCGAGGTCCGCGCAGCGCTGCAACAGGGGAGTGGCGAAGACGTTGTCGGCCACCACCTTGGCTCCCACGGCGTGGGCCAGTTCGCTGACGGCCGCGATGTCCACGATTTCCTGCATCGGGTTGGACGGGGATTCAAAGAACACGGCGGTGGTGGGCTTGGACAGGGCCTCGCGCCACTGGTCCAGGTCCGGGCCGTCCACGAAGACCGTCTCCACGCCCCAGCGGGGCAGGATTTCGTTCAGGATGACGAAGCAGGAGCCGAACAGTGAACGGGCGGCGACGACGCGGTCGCCGGCAGCCAGCAGGGCACCAAGGGCGGTGAAGACGGCGGACATGCCGGACGCCGTCGCGAAGCATGCCTCGGTGCCTTCCAGGAGGCGGAGCCGTTCCTGGAAGGTGGCCACGGAGGGGTTGCCATAGCGGGAGTAGACGAAGCGCTCGTCTTCACCGGTGAAGGCGCGTTCGGCCGCCGCCGCGGATTCGTAGACGAACCCTGAGTTCAGGAAGACCGCTTCGGACGTTTCCTGGAAGTTGCTGCGGTCGAGTCCGCCGCGGACGGCCTGGGTATCGGCGCTCCAGCCGGAGGCGTCTGGGTTGAAGCTCACTTAGTTCTTTCCAAGGTTGGTGGGCAGGCCGCGATTCTTCCAGCCGTTGATGGTGCGTTCGCCGTAGCGGTCAGGTTCCCCCTCGAAACCCTCCAGCACGTTGTACGAGGTGAAGCCTGCCTGGGTGGCCGCAATGGCGGCGGCGACGGACCGGTTGCCGGAGCGGCACAGGAAGACCAGTTCCGCAGCCGGGTCCTCAGGGGCCTGCTCCCTGAGGTCCTTCACGAAGTCGGGGTTGGGGATGCCGCCCCGGAATGTCCACTGGATGAAGAGCGGATCGTTGTCCGTCGCCTTGGTGTCCGGGATGCCGATGTGGGCCCATTCGCCTTCGGTCCGTACGTCCA
>JABFWC010000069.1 GCA_013362385.1 Pseudarthrobacter sp. | reverse complement strand
TGTCTACGTCGGCAGGATCCGGCGGAAGCTGGGCAATGCCCGCCACGCTGTGGCCACCGTCCGCGGCGGTGGCTACCAGTTTGTGCCGGGTCCGCACGCAGCAGTCCGGGGACCGGCGGAATACTGCATATGACGCGCGAGTTGTATCTCTAAGCGGCAACCCGCTTCACTGGATATTTGGCCATCACTGACCGAGTCTTACAAAGGAACGCCATGAGCCCCACCCTGACCACCAAGCTCCAGCCCGGCACCCCGGCTCCTGAGTTCACCCTCCGGGACGCCCAGGGCCGGGAAACCTCCTTGGCCGATTACCGTGGCAAGAACGTCATCGTGTACTTCTACCCGAAGGCCGCCACCCCCGGCTGCACCACTGAGGCCTGCGACTTCCGTGACAGCCTGGCCTCCCTGCAGGGCAAGGGCTACGAAGTCATCGGCATCTCCCCCGACGCTCCCGAGGCCCTGGCCGGCTTCACGGGTGATTTCTCCCTGACCTTCCCGCTGCTCTCCGACCCGGACCACGCAGTCGCACTGGCCTACGGCGCCTGGGGCGAAAAGCTGGTCCACGGCGAAATCCACGAGGGGATCGTCCGCTCCACGGTTGTGGTGGACCCCGAAGGCAACGTCACCCTGGCCCAGTACCAGGTGCAGGCCGACGGCCACGTCGCCGCCCTGAAGGAAGCCCTGGGAATCTAAACCCGCTTCCTGCAGCATTTCCCCGGACGCCCAAGCACATACTGCCTGGGCGTCCGGCATTTAACGTGCTGCCCCCGCCTCTGCCGGCGACTCCGCATACGAAGCGGACACCCGGCGGTACACCGGCGTCAGGAAGGCCAGCAGGGCGGCAATGATCATCATGATCCCCGCCACCAGGAACACCAGGGCGATTCCGCGGGAGGCGCCCTCACCCAGCAGCGGCGCCAGGACGGCCGCCCCCTCCGCGGAGCGGGCGTACGGGATGATCCAGAACTGCGCAATCGGGGCGATCAGGAACGCCGTAATGGGCGCGGCGGCGGATTCGAAAGCCATCGCGAAGCCAAAGACGCGGCCCTGCCGAGGCAGCGGCACCACCCGCTGGATCACGGTCTGCTCGGCCGCCTCCACGAACGGGACCAGTACCAGGTAGAGCCAGATCCCGAGGACGTAGAGCCACGCCCACTCCCGCAGCGTAAACACCGCTCCGAGGACCCCCATCGCCGCGACCGCCAGGAGCAGGGTGCGCAGGGGGTTGGCGCCGAGCCCGAACTTGCCGATCAGGGCACCGCCAATGATGAACCCGGTAGCTCCAAACGCAAAGACGGCGCCCCACATTTCCACCGAAAACATCTCCAGCCCGTACGGATCCATCAGCGCCATGTAGACACCGCCGATGAAGTTGTTGAACGTGGAAAACAGGATCAGCGCGAACAGCCCCGAAATCGCCAGGACGGCAGCGAACGATCCCCGCAGGTCGAATCCGCCCCGGGCGTCTGTTGCCGCGGCGCGCACTTCTTCCGGCATCCGGAGGGTCAGCAGGTGGGCGAAGGCCGCGGCCGTGAGGACCAGCGCCACGACGATGGTCCAGCCCATCCCCAGCAGTCCGACTGAGAGCCCGGACAGCAGCGATGTCACGATGAACATCAGCCCCTGAACCATGCCCACCAGGCCGTTGGCGTTGGCGCGCCGGTCGGGCTCGATGAGGATGGTGACGGTGGTGGACAAGGCGATGTTGCGCATGTTCTCCACGACAGCGCCGACGAGGATGACCAGGGTAAAGATCCAGAACCAGAGCCGCCCAGGTCGAGCAACAACGCCACGGGTGTCAAGAGGAACATCACCCCCGCCAGCACGAACATCACCAGGGTGAAAGCGGCAGCGAAGCGCATCACGGCCAGCTTGCGGTAGCGGTCCACGAAAGTGCCGAAACTGACGCTCGACAGGGCGATCAGCAGCATGTACGCGCCGCCCACCACCCCGGTGACGATCACGTTGCGGGTTTCCAGGTACAGCCAAAATGTCAGCGCGAACCACAGGTAACTGGTAGTGATGTTGGCCAGGGCTGTGTTGACCAGGATGCCGGTGAAGGTGCGGGAGCGCTCGGCCGGCGTGCGTAGCAAAGTACCGGCATCCGCAGCGGTCCTGCCAGGTTCCTGCTGGCTCATGCGTTCCAGTGTAGTGAGGCGCAACTTGGGCCGACAGGGTGGAACCTGGACTGACCGGGCAATCGGGATC
>JABFWC010000131.1 GCA_013362385.1 Pseudarthrobacter sp. | reverse complement strand
GCGCAACTTCTTCCACTCAGCACATCCGGCTTCCCGGATCCGCGCCTTGTAAAAGCAGCGAGATCAAGCATAACGGACACTGGGCGGAAATTACCAATTGGCCTCCGGAAGGCGACGCGCGCCCCGGAAATCCGGGGCGGACCGGCGCCGTGCAGGACCTCCCCACGGTGCCGCCGCACGCGGGCCGTGGACGTTGTATCCGAACTTTTACCAACGCCCGGCCGTTGCGGATTAAGGCCATTCACTGGGCTGCCCAGTAGTATCGGATGTAAGAGTGGCTGCCGCCTGCAGGGACACCATCGAGTGCTGACCTGCCATGCAGGTGCTGGTCCCTAATGGATACTGCCCCGGAGCCGGGGGGAAAGGAGAAGGACCATGGGTCTGCTTGACAAGGTGGAACGCGGCATTGAAAAGGCCGTCCGCGGTGTCTTCTCCACAGGCTCCAAGGCTCAGGTCGAACCCGTGGAAATCGCCAGCAGGCTCCGCCGGGAGGTGGACCACCGAGCCCTAACCGTGGCCGCCGGCCGCACCCTGGTGCCCAACGTCTTCGATGTCCAGCTCAGCGATGACGACTTCAAGCGTGCCCAGGAATGGGGCACGCCGCTGGCCGAGGAACTCTGCGACGTTGTGATCAACCACGTCCGCAGCCAGGGCTACACCCTGCAGGGACCGGTCCGGATTTCCTTCCGGCGTGAGAGCGGGCTGCGTGCCGGAGACTTCGAGATTGCCTCCGCCACCGAAAAGTCGCAGGGCACCGGGAGCGCGCAGCCGCGACCCAATGTCCCGGCGGCACCCAGCCGCCGCCCGGTCAGGCTGCAGCCCGTGCTGGATATCGACGGACAGCGCTATTCGCTGAACGCCCCCTCCATCATCCTGGGCCGGTCCTCCGAGGCCGACATCCACATCGAAGACACCGGTGTCTCCCGCCGCCACCTCGAAATCCGCACCGACAACGGCGTGACGAGCGCTGTGGACCTTGGCTCCACCAACGGCAGCTACGTCAACGGGCAGCGGGTTTCGGGAAGCACCGAACTCACTGACGGCTCCACCATCACGATGGGACGGACAAAGATCATCTTCCGCCTGCTTCCCGCGAGCCCGGGTGGCCCCGCATGAGCGATTTGACCATCACCGCCCTCCGGTTTGGCTTCCTGCTGCTCCTCTGGGTGCTCATCTTCAGCATCGTCTCCGCCATGCGCCGCGACCTCATGGTGGGGCGCAAGGCGGCTGCCGGCGCCCCGTCCGCGCGCCAGGTACGGCGAAACCCCGACCTCGCCGAACCGCCGCAACCGCCGGCGAAGCAGCAGGCCCGTCAGTTGGTGGTGGTGGAAGGCCCCCTCAAGGGCAGGACTCTTCCACTGGCTGCGAGCCCGATCCTGCTGGGCCGCGCCCAGGAAGCAACCCTGGTGCTGGAGGACGACTACGCCTCGGGCCGCCACGCCAGGCTCTTTCCGCAGGGCAGCCGCTGGTTCATCGAGGACCTGGGCTCCACCAACGGAACCTACCTCGGAGACCAGCAACTTACCCGTGCCCTTCCGGTAGAGCCTGGGGTACCCGTGAGGATCGGCAAGACGGTCATTGAATTGAGGCCGTAACCATGGCCGTCACCGAGAACCCCGCAACCGGGCCCGAGCCCGGAGAGCGGCCCCTCATCATGCGCTTCGCCGCGCGGTCCCACGTGGGGCGGATCCGTTCGAAAAACGATGATTCAGCCTACGCGGGCCGCCACCTGGCCGTGGTGGCCGACGGCATGGGCGGACACGCGGGCGGGGACGTCGCTTCCGCGGCCACGGTCCTGGACATGATCCACCTGGACCGCGCCGACTACGAAGGCGACGCGTCCACCACCCTCGCCGACGAGATCCAGACGGCGAACTCCCTGCTGTCCGAGCTTGTGCACATCAACCCGAAGCTGGCCGGGATGGGCACCACGGTCACAGCCCTGCTGCTCGCCGAAGGGAAGCTGCATTTCGCCCACATCGGCGATTCCCGTGCCTACCTGCTCCGGGACGGGGAATTCAAGCAGATCAGCGTGGACCACACCTTCGTCCAGCGCCTGATCGATGAAGGCAGGCTCAAGCCGGAGGAAGCGGAGACGCATCCGCATAAGAACGTCCTGATGCGGGTCCTGGGCGATGTGGACGCCAGCCCGGAACTGGACCTGGCCACACTCGACGTGAAGCCGGGCGACCGCTGGCTGCTCTGCTCGGACGGCCTGAACTACGTCGCGGGGCACGCGGTGGAGCGCACGGTCCGGGAAACCAGGGACCTAGCCGAGTGCGCCGACACCCTCGTGGAACTCACGCTCGAGGCCGGCGCGCCTGACAACGTCACCGTGGTCATGGTGGACATCGCCCAGGAAACGCCCGACGACGTCAGCACGGCCGCCGTCGAGATCGTCCCGCCGGTGCAGGGCAGCAAGCCCGCTGCCGCGGCGGAGTCGCCGGCCGCCGCGGAAGAGCAGGCGGCAGAGCAGGCCGGGGACCGGACGCCCGCGGGCCAGGGTGAAAGCGACACGGACGAGGCCGGCGCAACCGCCGGTGAAGAGGCCGGGGACGCCGGTTCGGGCAAGGACGCCGATCCCGGTTCCACGGATCCGGGCAGCACCGACCCGCATCTTGGCGAACATCTGTCCGCGGAAGTCCTGCGGGAAGAACTGGCCTCGCGCCCGCACCATCTTGTCGGCGCAGCTGCTGCGGCCGCTGAGTCCGGTTCCATCCCCACGGTGGCCGGCCGTACCGTGGCCAGGCGCGCCGCCACGCTCCTTACCCACAAGGCGGATCCGGCAGGCGACCCGGGCGATACATTCGTCCCGCTGCGTCCCCGCCGGTGGGTGGCCTGGTCCATTGCCGCCGCAGTACTCGTGGTGGTGGCTGTCGGCCTATGGCTCGGGTATGCCTGGACCCAGACCCGCTACTACGTGGGCGAATTCGACTCCCGGGTGGCCATCTACAACGGCGTGTCCCAGCGGCTTGGTCCCATCCAGCTGTCCTCCCTGGAGGCCGTGACCGACATCCGGATGGACTCGCTTCCACCGTTCTCGCAACAGCGCGTCCGCCAGACGGTGCCCGCCAACGATCTTTACGACGCACAGCGGATCGTGAAGAACCTGGAACTCACAGGAACCACGTCGCCCGAGCAGGAATGCCCCACGGCATCAGCTTCAGCGTCGGCCTCGGCGTCTGCCGGCGCATCCCCGGCGGCAAGTGCCCCGCCGCCGGCTCCGGACGCGTCCGCGTCGCCTGCGCCAACTCCCTCCCCCACACCTACCATCACCTGCGAGGCGGCCAAATGAGCCAGGTAAACACCATGCCGAAGCCTCGCCGCAACGTTGAACTGCTGCTGCTGCTCCTTGCCCTGGCGGTGGGAGTCGGTGCCAACATGCTGGTGGGCGTGGACGGTGAGAAGGCTTTCGACTCCGACTTCTGGTTCCAATCCGGCCTGCTCGCGGTCGCCGCCCTGGCCTTCCACAGCGTCCTCCGGCTCCGCGCGAAATATGCCGATCCGGTCATCCTTCCGATCGTGGTGGCCCTGAACGGCCTGGGCCTTGCCATGATCCACCGTCTGGACGCACCCGGGGAAGACACCGGCAACAACCAGCTCCGGTGGACCTTGGTGGCCATGGCCGTGGCGATCGCCGTCGTTTTCTTCCTCAAGGACCACCGCGTCCTGCGCCGCTTCACCTTCATTTCCCTGGCCGCCAGTGCCCTGCTGCTGATCCTGCCGCTCGTTCCGGGGATCAGCGCCGGCGAGATCCTCGGTGCGCGCGTGTGGATCAGGTTCGGCTCCATGACGTTCCAGCCCGGTGAGGTCGCCAAGATTACGCTGGCCATATTCTTTGCCGGGTATCTTTCCTCCAACCGCGACCTCATCCTGCTCGCCGGCCGCAAGATCGGCCCGCTGCAGTTTCCACGTTTCAAGGACATGGGGCCCATGATCACCGCGTGGCTGGTCAGCATCGGTGTGCTCATCTTCCAGCGTGACCTTGGTTCCTCCCTGCTGTTCTTCGGCCTGTTCATTGTCATGATCTACGTTGCCACCAGCCGGATCAGCTGGGTGGTGATCGGCCTCGCCCTGATCCTCGGCGGCGGGTTCGTGGCTGCCCAGGTGTTCTCCCACGTGCAGCAGCGCGTCTACGGCTGGCTCAACGCCTTCTCGCCTGAGGTCTACGAGACCGGCAGCCGGCAGGTCATCGAGGGCCTGTTTGGCATGGCCAACGGCGGCCTCGTGGGAACCGGCCTTGGCCAGGGGCGGCCGGACCTGGTTCCGTTCGCCAACAGCGACATGATCATCGCCTCCCTCGGCGAGGAACTGGGCCTGATCGGGCTGTTCGCCGTCGTCCTGCTCTACCTGCTGTTCTTCACGCGCGGCTTCCGCGCCGCCCTGGGGACCCGGGACGCGTTCGGAAAGCTGCTCGCCTGCGGCCTGTCCTTCGCGGTGGCCCTCCAATGCTTCGTGGTCATTGGCGGCGTCACCCGGCTTATCCCGTTGACCGGCCTCACCACGCCGTTCCTGGCTGCCGGCGGCTCCTCGCTGCTGGCCAATTGGATCATCGTGGGACTGCTGCTGCTGATCTCCCACGCGGCCCGCGGCCCGGTGGACACCACTCCGCTGCCTCCCGCCGGAACAGCGGCGGCCACCGGCATTGACACTCCGACCGAGGCGGTGAAGCAGGCGTGAACCAGGCCATCAGGCACTCGTGGGTGGCGGCCGTCGCCATGTTCGCGCTGATCTTCGGCGCCATCAGCTTTGTCCAGGTAGTGGGTGCCGACGACCTCAAGACCAATCCGCTGAACCAGCGCGCCATCCTGCAGAACTACTGCAACGACCGCGGCGCCATCATCGTCGGCGGAAGCCCCGTGGCCGAGTCGGTGGAAACCGGATCGGAAACCTGCAAGTTCCAGCGCACCTACCCGCAACCGGAGCTGTACGCCGGCCTGACCGGCTACTTCTCCAAGAACTACGGCGCCACCGGCCTGGAGCAAAGCATGGGCTCGGAACTGGCCGGTGATTCCGACCAGCTGTTCCTGGACCGGGTGGGGCAGCTTTTCCTGGGGAACCAGCCCAAGGGGGCGTCGGTGGAACTCACTATCGACCCCCAGATCCAGCAGCTTGCGTACAACCTGATTCCGGACGGCCAGCGCGGCTCGATCGTGGTGACCAACCCCAAGACCGGGGCCATCCTGGCCATGGCCTCCAAACCCTCCTACAACCCGAACCAGGTGGCAACCCAGGACGCGACCGCCGAAAGCGCGGCCATCAACGAACTGGTCAAGGTCCCGGGCATCAACCTGAACCAGAACGTCAGCGGCCCCACGGGTGAGCTGCTCGCCCCGGGTTCCGTCTTCAAACTCGTGGACACTGCGGCCGCGCTTGCTTCCGGAAAGTACAACAAGGACAGTGTGCTCCCGAACCCCGCCGAAATGCCGTTCAACGGGATCCAGTACAAGCTGCCCAACTACGCGGGCGGCAACTGCTATACCCGCGATACCGCAGGGTTTGCCTTCGCACTGCAGCAGTCCTGCAACACGCCGTTTGCCAGCATTGCGCTGGACCTTGGCCGGAATGCCATTGCCGAACAGGCCAAGAAGTTCGGCTTCGGCGAACAGGTCGGGGACCAGCTGAAGCTGGGCCACGCCCAGGGCAACGGATTCCCGGACGATCTCGACGCTCCCGGCCTGGCGCAATCGGCGATTGGGCAGAAGGATGTCCGCGCCACGCCCCTGCAGATCAACATGATGACCTCCGCCATCGCCAACGGCGGCATCCAGATGCAGCCCAAGCTGATCAAGACCCTGCGTTCACCGGACCTGCGCGTCATCGACGAACCCCAGCCCCAGCAGCTGCGCACGTCAACCACGCCACAGATCGCCGGGCAGATCACGGAGTGGATGGCAAGCGCCGTCAGTGAGGGCATTGCCAAGGGCGCGGCAGTGCCGGGCGTCCAGGTCGCCGGCAAGACCGGAACGGCAGAGCTGGGAAATGGAACGAACAACTCCTGGTTCACCGGCTTTGCCCCCGCAAACAATCCGCAGGTGAGTGTCACGATCGTCATGGAGGGCGTGAACATCACCACCGGCGCACAGCTGACCAGTCCGAACGCGAAGAAGATTTTTGAGGCGGTGTTGAATAAGTGAGGCCTACAACCGGAATCACCCTCGGCGGCAGATTCCAGCTGACCACACGGATCGCGATCGGCGGCATGGGGGAAGTCTGGAAGGCGAAAGACCTCGTTCTCGGCCGCATCGTCGCGATCAAGGTGCTCAAAGAGGAATACACGGGCGACCCCGGCTTCCTCCAGCGCTTCCGTGCGGAGGCACGGCACACAGCACTGCTCAACCATGTCGGAATTGCCAATGTGTTCGATTACGGCGAAGAAGAGGGCTCAGCCTACCTCGTCATGGAACTGGTGCCCGGTCAGCCGCTGAGCAGCATTATCGAGCACGAGCAGGTGCTCTCGCCGGACCGAACGCTGTCGATCATCGCGCAGACCGCCCGCGCGCTGTCGGTGGCGCACGCACAGGGCCTGGTGCACCGGGACGTCAAGCCGGGCAACCTCCTGATCACCCCGGATGGACGGGTCAAGGTAACCGACTTCGGCATCGCCCGCCTGGCGGACCAGGTGCCGCTGACGCAAACCGGGCAGGTCATGGGCACCGCCCAGTACCTGGCGCCGGAACAGGCCACGGGGCAGACGGCCACCGGATCCTCGGACATCTACTCCCTGGGCGTCATCGGGTACGAGTGCCTGACGGGCCACCGGCCCTTCTCGGGTGAGTCCCAGATCGCCATCGCCCTGGCCCAGGTGAACGATGCTCCGCCGCCCCTCCCGGAGTCCCTGCCGGCCCCGGTCCGTGCGCTCCTGATGTCCATGCTTTCCAAGGACCCCAAGAACCGGCCAGCCAACGCCATCAAGCTGGCCGAGGCCGCCGAGGCCATCCGGAACGGCGATATCGGGGCGGCGCGCGCCGCGGTCCCCGGGATGCTTTTGTTTGATGCCGACACCGGCCCCATCACGGCACCGGTGGATACAACCACCGCTCCCACCGGCATCATCGGGGCGCAAGGGGACTCCTCGCCGTCCGCCACGTCCGCCTTGCCGGTGGTTGGCGCCGGTGCAGCAGGTGCGGCCGCCGGAATGGCAGCCGGCGGTTCCGGAGCGTCTGCTGTCGGGGAAGAGGGCCGCCAGGGACCCCTTGCCCGCGCCAACGCGATGGCAGCTGAGCGGAACTGGGACCAGGAAGAGGAAACGTACGACGACGGTTCGGCCGACGAGCCGCGCCGTAAGGGCCGCAGCCCCTGGACCTGGCCGCTGGTCGCCCTGATCCTGCTGCTGCTGTTTGCCCTGGCCGGTTTCCTCCTGAGCCAGCTGGGACTTTTCGCCCCGTCCGGCAACCCCACGTCCGGCACTACCAGCAGCGCCCCGGCCACGTCGGCAAGCCCCACGAGGACCACCCAGTCCGCAGCTCCCACCCAGACGCGCAGCACGCCCACGCCTACCCCGACCCCCACGCAGGACACCGTCAACGTCATAGCGGATGGCTACCTCGGCAAGGACTATCGGCAGGTAAGGACGCAACTCGAACAATTGGGCCTGCAGGTGACGGTCCTGCCGCAGGAGAGCCGTTCAGCCGCGCCCGGGACGGTCCTCCAATTGAATCCCACCGGGACGGTGCCCAAGGGTTCACTCATCACCGTCGTCTATGCAACGGCTCCGTCGCCCGCTCCCACGACTGCGGCTCCCACCCCTGCGCCCACAACGTCCTCCGTCGCGGGGCCCACGCCCCTTTCGCCGCTGCCAACCTGCGCCTCCGGCCAAACGCCCGGAACGCCTGCGGCCTGCACGCCCTAAACGGTGGGACCACCAGTGAATGAGTCACCACGCACACCGTTGCACCGGGAGGACAGCCTGCCGGTGGATAACCGGCGCGTCCTGAGCGGCCGGTACGAGCTGGGCAGCCTCATCGGCAGGGGCGGCATGGCCGACGTCTACCGCGGCACCGACACCCGGCTGGGGCGCACGGTCGCCATCAAACTGCTCCGCCCCGACATGGCCAGGGACCCCCAGTTCCAAGCCCGGTTCAAGCGGGAGGCTCAGGCGGTGGCGGCGCTGAACCATCCCGCCATCGTTGCCATCTTCGACACCGGTGAGCACCAGGTCCACGACGGGCCCGGCGAGGACGTCCGCGTACCCTACATCGTGATGGAATACGTGGAGGGCAGGACCCTCCGCGACCTGATCCGCGCCAATGAGGTGAGCATCAGCCAGGCGATCGACTACTGCCTCGGCGTACTCGGTGCACTCGAATACAGCCACAGGGCCGGCATCGTGCACCGGGACATCAAGCCTGCCAACGTCATGTACTGCGAAGGCACCAATTCGGTGAAGGTGATGGACTTCGGCATCGCCCGCGCCCTCGCCGACTCTTCGGCCACGATGACCCAGACCCTGGCGGTTGTAGGCACAGCTCAATACCTTTCGCCGGAACAGGCCAGGGGTGAAACGGTGGATGCCCGCAGCGACCTGTACTCCGCCG
>JABFWC010000087.1 GCA_013362385.1 Pseudarthrobacter sp. | reverse complement strand
GTATGTCAGTCTGATCGGAGCCCACTAGGACGGCCCGAACGGTACCCACCAGCCGGACATGCCGAACCTAATGACGGCTTGAATGGTACCCACCTGTGAGCGTTGATCCATCCAGTGTTGGATCGACGACGGGAGGGCCGGGATGGGGTCAAGAGTGGAGTTGTTCGCGCAGATTCGGAGGGATGCCCGGGTGGAGGGGGCGTCAATCCGGGAGCTTGCCCGCAGGCACCAGGTGGCGCGGAAAACCGTGCGTAAGGCGTTAAGTTCCCCGGTCCCGCCAGAGCGCAAAACTCCTGAACGATCCTCGCCGCGGCTTGATCCTTTTAAATCGGCGATCGATGCCATGCTCGTCGAGGACACGACGGCGCCGCGGAAGCAGCGTCACACTGCCCGGAGGATTCTTGCCCGGCTCATCGAAGAGTACGGTGCGGAGGAGTTGTCGTATTCAACGGTGCGTGACTACGTCAGGGTCCGCAGGGCGCAAATCGATGTGGAGGCCGGCCGCCGGGTTGAGGTGTTTGTTCCCCAGGAACACGCCCCGGGCGCGGAAGCTGAAGTGGACTTCGGCGAAGTCTGGATCGTGCTGGACGGGGTAAAGACGAAATGCCACATGTTCATCTTCCGGCTGTCCCACTCTGGCAAGGCCATCCACCGGATTTACCCCACCCAGGCCCAGGAAGCATTTCTCGAAGGCCATGTCGAGGCGTTCAACGAGATCGGCGGCGTGCCAGTCAAACACATCCGCTATGACAACCTCACCAGTGCTGTCAGGTCCGTGGTGTTCGGGCAGGGCCGGAACCGCCTGGAGAACGATCGGTGGGTGTTGTTCCGTTCGTTCTATGGATTTGATGCCTTTTATTGCCAGCCAGGTATTGCCGGCGCTCACGAGAAGGGCGGGGTCGAGGGCGAGGTGGGCTGGTTCCGCCGCAACCGGCTTACGCCGATGCCCGTGACAAGGTCCCTTGAGGAGCTCAACGACCGGATCCGGAGCAGGGAGGTAGAAGACGATCAGCGGCGGATCGATGGCAGGATCCGCACCATCGGCCAGGACTTCGCGACCGAGCACCCGTTCCTGGCTCCGTTGCCGGCCGAAGAGTTCGATCCCGGTCTGGTGCTGAACCCGAGAGTGGACCGGTCCTCAATGATTACCGTGCGGATGGTGAAGTACTCGGTGCCGGCACGGTTCATCGGCCGGCGGGTCCGGGTCTCATTGCGGGCATCCGAAGTTGTGGTGTTCGACGGCCGCGCGGTGGCGGCCCGGCATCAGCGGATTATTGCCAAGGGCGGGCAGTCGGTCCAGTTGGACCATTATCTGGAGGTCCTCAAGACTAAGCCCGGCGCTTTGCCTGGTTCCACGGCTTTGGCCAGGGCGCGGGAGTCAGGTGCTTTCACCAGCGCCCATGAAGCCTTCTGGTCTGCCTCGCGCAGGGTCAACGGCGATGCCGAGGGGACCCGTGAACTTATTGACGTCCTGCTGCTGCACCGCTCGATGGAAGCCGAAGACATCGAGGCAGGGATCACCGCAGCCCTTGGAGTAGGTGCCGTCATCGCCGACGTCGTAGCGGTCGAAGCCCGCAGACACGCCTCCAGCATCCCCGCAGGTGGGTCCCGTCCTGACCGTCATCGCGGTGCTCATGCTGAAGCGAAAGTGCAACGAGTTGTCAGCCTGACCCAGCGTCGGCTGATGGACCCGGCGGCTGTCATCGCCGGGCTCCCTCCAGACAAGCGACCGCTCCCGACAATCAGCGCCTATGACGAGCTGCTGGCCAAACGCACCGAACACTCCGCAGAATCCGCGTCGAAGGAGAACATCTCATGAGCCCCACCGCACCGGCCACCACCATCACGCCGACCCTGCGACGGCGCCGCGGCCTGACTGAGCAGGCCGCGGTCGCGGCCGTGGACCAAGCATGCCGCCGGCTACGCCTGCCCACCGTCCGGGCGGTCCTGGACGAAGCTCTGAGCGTGGCGGGGAAAGAGCAACTCTCCTACCAAGGCTTCCTGGCCGAGCTGTTGCTGGCCGAGTGCGACGACCGGGACCGGCGCTCCTCGATCCGCCGTGTGAAAGCCGCGAACTTTCCCCGGGACAAGTGGCTCGGGGACTTTGATTTCGATGCAAACCCGAACATCAGCCCCGCCACCATCCACACCCTGGCCACCGGGGACTGGATCCGCAAAGGACAACCCCTCTGCCTGATCGGGGACTCTGGGACC
>JABFWC010000046.1 GCA_013362385.1 Pseudarthrobacter sp. | reverse complement strand
ATTGAGCACCAGCTGGGCGCCTTCCGCCTCGGCGCGCGAGGAAAGGAGGCCTAGCTGCGCGGTCAGGGCCGAGACGTCCTCCCGGGCAGCGGCTGCCTGCCGGGACAGCTCCTGTTCGACCGCCTCAAAGCGTTGCGTCCCGAAAAGCTTCTGCAGCAGGTCCAGCCGGTCGGCGGCCTTGGAGCGCAGGAACGCGGCGAAGTCACCCTGCGGCAGCATGACCACCCGGGTGAACTGGTCGCGGTCCATCCCCAGCAGGGCCATGATTTCAGCCCCGGCCTCGTCATTGCGGGCGGACTTTTCCACCCAGGCCCCGCCCACCCGCTCGCGCAGCAGGGTCTTGGCCTGCTGGACGGTGAAGCCCTTCCTGCCGCGGGCGCTTGGTTTTTCCCAAGCCGGCGAGCGGGTTTCCTCGACGCGGCGGCCCTGGGCCGAAAACTCGCAGGTCACCGCAGGTTCCTGGGCCGGCTCGGCATGGTCGCTGCGCAGCCGCTTGCCGTCCTGCCGCGCCCCGGGAACGGATCCGTACAGTGCGAAGCAGATAGCGTCCAGCACGCTGGTCTTGCCGGCGCCGGTGGGGCCGTTCAGGAGGAACAGTCCGTGGGCGCTGAGCCGGTCAAAGTCGATGTCCTCCGTTCCCGCGAAGGGCCCGAACCCGGAGATCTTCAGGTGGTGGATCCTCACCGCGAGACCTCCTGGAGCCTGACGTGTTCCAGGGCGGCGGCGAGCGCAGCCGTCTCGGCGTGGTCGGGAACCCGTCCCCGCACGTGTTCCAGGAATCCGCAGCATACGGAGAGGTCGTCCGGCGCCTCGGCGAGCCTGCTGCTGTATGACGCCTGTTGCGGGGCCTGCCCGCCCTGCGGATCGAAGGCGAGGACCAGGGTGTCGGGGAACCGGGAGCGCAGGCGCTCCATGGCCCGGGCCGGTCGCTGGGCATCCGTGAGGGTGACCTGGCAGTAGGCGGTCTCCGCCCAGGCGTGGTCCGGCGATTCCAGCAGTCCGGACAGGGGCCCGCGCAGCACTGCCAGGGCGCGCGGGGCTTCCCAGCGGACCTCGTCGATGGCGGTCACTCCTTCCGGGCCGATGTCCACAAGCCAGGCGCCTTTCTGGTGTGCGGCCTCGGAGAAGGAGTAGGCGAGGGGCGACCCGGAATACCGGACCCGGTCCGACAGGGTTTGCCGCCCGTGCAGGTGGCCCAGCGCGGTGTAGCTGAACCCGTCGAACAGATCCAGCGGCACGGCGCCCACGCCGCCGATGCTGAGGTCCCTCTCGCTGTCCGAACTGATGCCGCCGCTGGCGAAGGTGTGGGCCAGGACCACGGAGTGGACGGTCGAGCCGCCGGAGCGGTGCACGATGTCCTCCCGGATACGTGCTGTGGCCGCCCGGGTGACCTCGAAGTGGCTTGCCGTCTCCACGCCCAGCTGCTCCGCGGTGAGCCTGGGTTCCAGCCAGGGAATGCCGTAGACGGCCACGACGGCTTCCCTGCCGGCAGCATCCGCCCCGAGGGGAAGCAGCAGTGGGTGGTCGAGGTCCTCCACCCGCGTCCGCAGGTGCACTCCCCCGCGCTCAAGCAGGCGGGAGGCGAACCCCAAACGGATGGCGGAGTCGTGGTTGCCGCTGGTGAGGACCACCTGCGCACCCGCGGAGGTCAGGCGGACCAGGGCGTCGTCGAGCAGGTGGACCACGTCCACGCCCGGCAGGGCGCGGTCGTAGACGTCGCCGGCGATCAGGACGACGTCTACGCCGTGCCTGCCGACGGCCGCGACGAGCTGGTCAACGAAGCCGCGCTGGGCTTCCAGCATTCCAACGCCGTGGAAGGAACGGCCCAGGTGCCAGTCCGAGGTGTGAAGTAACCGCATATCCCTAAGCTATCGGCAGCCACTGACAGTACTGATATTGCCTCACCGGCGACGGGCCGGCGCGGCGGCCGTCAGGGGCGCCTGCCCTCGAAAAATTCCTGGGCTTCGTTCACGCCCGCAGCGCTTTCCCGGACCGTACCGGCCTCCCCGGCTGGCGCGACCGCCTCCGCTTCCGGGGCCGGGCCCTCACCGTCACCGGAGCCGTCGTCGTTGCTGTCCGCGATGGCCTGACTCTCCGCCCGTGCTGCATCCCCGGGCGCTGCCGCGGCCGCGATGCCGGCACCGCGGAACACCAGCCCGGCGATGGCGGCGCCCACCAGCGGGGCGGCCAGGAAGACCCACAGCTGCTGCACCGCCCAG
>JABFWC010000277.1 GCA_013362385.1 Pseudarthrobacter sp. | reverse complement strand
TCGGAGACGCCGCCTAGCCCGCCCCGTCCAGGCCAGCGAGCAGGAAAGCGCGGACATGCAGCAGCACGGGATACCCGATGACGGGCCCGGCGGCCTGGTCCTGGACCTGCGCCGGCTTAAGGCCGGCATGCTGGCGCTTGTGGGTGGCAAGGCAGCCAACCTCGGGGAGCTAATGTCGGCAGGATTGCCGGTTCCGGACGGTTTCTGCCTGACCACTGAGGCGTACCGGCAGGCAGTCTCCGACGGCGGGGCCGTCCTTCCCGTGCTGGCCCGTGTCCGGGACGCCCTATACCCCGCAGCAGGCGCAGGCGACGGCACGCCTCCCGACGTTTCCGGGCTGGCGGGAGCGGCACGCGCGGCCATCCTCGCCGCGCCCCTCCCGGCGGCAGTCGCTGAAGCGGTCGAGCAGGCTTACCGGGCCCTGGGGGCCGATGTGGCGGTGGCGGTCAGGTCCTCGGCCACCGCGGAAGACCTGCCGTTCGCAAGCTTCGCCGGCCAGCAGGAGACCTACCTCAATGTCGTAGGGGTGCCCGCCCTGCTCGACGCCGTCCAAAAATGCTGGGCCTCCCTGTGGACCGACCGCGCTACGGCGTACCGGGCGAGCCTGGGGATCGACCCGGCCTCCGTGGCCCTGGCCGTGGTGGTCCAGCGGATGGTGGACGCGGAGACGGCGGGCGTTCTGTTCACGGCGAATCCGCTCACCGGGAGCCGGCGGCAAACCGTCATCGATGCCAGCCCGGGGCTCGGCGAAGCAGTGGTCTCCGGCGCGGTCAACCCGGATCATTTTGTGGTGGAGGCACTGACCGGCAGGGTGCTGGAACGGAAAGTCGGCGACAAGGCCGTGGAAGTCCGGCCCCTTTCCGGGGGAGGGACCGAGGTCCGCGAGGTGCGCCACGCATATGGTGATCCCTGCCTGGCCGACACGCAGGTGGCGGGGCTCGTGCGGCTGGGCCTGCAGGCCCAAACGCACTTCGGGGCCCCGCAGGACATCGAATGGGCCGTCAGCCGTGGCGGTGCACTGTGGCTTACCCAGTCCAGGCCGATCACCACCCTGTACCCGGTGCCGCAGAGCAACGGCGCCGCGGGCATCCTCCCTTCGGGCAGATATCCCGTTGCCGGGACCAGGGCATACCTTTGCTTCAGCCTGGCACAGGGGCTGACCCGGCCGCTCACTCCCTTGGGACTCGCGGCCGTGCGCCTCATTGCCTCGTCCGTCGCCACGGCGGCCGGGTTCCCTGTTCCTGAACCCCGGCGCGGACCGTCCCCCTACGCTGAGGCCGGGCAGCGGATCTACATCGACTTCACTGCAGCCCTCCGCAGCACTGTGGGCCGCCGGATCGTACCCCGGGTATTCGACGTCATGGAGGCCCGGACAGCGGTGGTCATGCGGCGACTGTTCGAGGACCCGGAATTTTCGGTGACCAGGAGGACTCCTTTCGGGCTGCTGCATCATGTCGGTCCTGCGGCCATCCGCGCCAGGGTTCCGATCACCCTCCTCCATGCGCTGGTCCGGCCCGAAGCGGCCCTGCGACGGCTGGACCGCTTCACCAGGGACTTCGACGCATCCCTGGTTCCCGACGAGGGAGTTGACGCCCTGGCCCGCCTCGACCACGCCGAATCACTCCTGGGCTCACGCTTGTTCCGGCTCATCCCCGCCATCCTTCCGCTTCCAGCCCTGGGGTTCGCCATGCTCGGCGTTGCGGGAAAACTGCTCGGCTGCCCATGGGACGAACTCCAGCCGGTGATCCGCGGCCTGCCGAACAACATCACCACGCAGATGGACCTGGAGCTGTGGCACCTCGCCGAAGCCATCCGGGACGACGCCCAATCCCGCACCGCCCTGATGACGAGCGAGCCCCCGGTTCTGGCGGAGGCTTACCTGGCCGGGCAGCTGCCGGCCCGCCTGGATGCCGGGCTGACCCGGTTCCTTGATCGGTACGGGCACCGGGCGGTGGCCGAAATCGACGTCGGACAGCCGCGCTGGTCCGAGGAGCCGGCGCACATCCTGGGCATCCTGTCCAACTACCTCCGGCTGGAGGACCCTGCCCTGGCACCTGATGTCCAGTTCACCAGGGCAGCAGAGGAAGCCGAAGCCCAGGTGGACCGGCTCGTGGCCCGGGCCGCCGCGCGGGGCAGGATCCGGGCGATCCTGGTGCGGGGCGCGCTTCGCCGGGTGCGGCTGTTTGCCGGCCTGCGGGAGCTGCCCAAGTTCCAGCTGGTGGGAGGGCTCGGAGAGGTCCGCCGGCAGATGCTCCTGGTGGGCGCGGAACTCGCGGATGCCGGTGTGCTCGAACGGCCGGATGACGTGTTCTTCCTGGCGTTCGACGAGGCCAGGCAGGCACTCTCGGGAAGCGCCGATAACGGGAAGATGCCTGTTCCGGACTTCCGGGCGCTCGTGGCGGACCGGCGCGGGGATTACGCGCAGGAGCTTGGCCGCCGCCACATCCCCCGGGTGCTCCTCTCGGACGGTACCGAACCCGAGTCGGTGCGGACCGCCGTCGGAAACTCCGTCGAAGGAACCCTGACGGGCAGCCCCGCCTCGGCAGGAACGGTGACTGCCTGTGCACGCGTCATCCTGGATCCGGTGGGCGCACGCCTTGAACCGGGGGAAATCCTGGTGGCTCCGTCCACCGATCCCGGTTGGACGCCGCTGTTCCTGACAGCGGGAGGCCTGGTGATGGAGATGGGCGGGCCCAATTCGCACGGCGCCGTCGTTGCGAGGGAATACGGCATTCCCGCCGTCGTGGGGGTTCCGGACGCCACCAGCGTGATCGCTACGGGACAGTCAATCACGGTCGACGGCGGGGCTGGAACCGTCGTGCCGGAGCGCTCGGCGGCACTCCAGGATTAGGGGATTCCTGCGGTTATGCACGCCCTGCACGGGCGTACGCTTGACCTATGGGCTCCAACGGAACGGGTTCCAGCGAACGGTTGCAACGAGGCAACACCTTCAGCGGCCGGGCATGGCTGCGGTGGCTTCCTGCCGTCGCGGCGCCGGCTGTGATCGCCGCAGGCGTCTTGGCCGGCTCCATCCCTGCAAGTGCCGGTGACCCCCTTCCCGCCAGGACCCCGGCCCAGGTGCTTGAGCTGTTGGCCAGCCACCAGGTGCATTCCTTCTCCGGGACCATCGAGCAGTCCTCGGACCTGGGGCTGCCGGAATTGCCCGCAGCCGGAAAAACCGCCGGGCCCTCGCCTGCCGGCGGCGCAGCCTCCGTGATCGAGCTGCTGACCGGAGACCACGCCGCCCGCGTCTACGTGGACGGCAAGGACAACGCCCGGGTGCAGGTGGTGGACCAGTTGGCGGAACGGGACGTGGTGCATCACGGCAATGACGTCTGGTTCTACTCGTCCAAGGACAACAGCGCCGCCCACCTCACCCTTCCTGCGCACACCCGGGAGCACGCCCGTCCAGATGCCCCGCAGGACAAGCCCGGCATGCCGACACCCGGCGACCTCGCGAACCGGCTGCTGGCCAAGGTTGACCCCACCACGGCAGTTTCGGTGGGTCCGGACGTTGCGGTCGCTGGCCGGCCCGCGTATAACCTGATCCTTGAGCCGCGCACGGATGCCACCCTGGTGGGCAAGGTGGCGATCGCCGTTGACGGCCATAACGGGCTCCCGCTCTCCGTCCAGGTGACCGCCCGCGGAGCGGACAAGCCCGCCTTCCGGTCCGGCTTTACCAGCCTTTCCCTTGAGGCCCCGGATGCGTCGCTGTTCACCTTCACCCCGCCGCCCGGCAGCACCGTCAAGGAACTCCAGGTCCCGGAGAATTCCCACTTGCCCGCCAGCTTCCACGAGCCCGGCCTGGCCATCACGCCTGAAGAACTCATGGCTCAGATGGCGGCCAAGGGCCGCCTCTCTGTGACCGGCAAGTCCTGGGACGCAGTGGTTGGCCTGCCCGCCCAGGCTTCACCGGGCTCGCCCGCCGAATCGCTGCTGCGCGATCCGCTGCTGTCCCAGGCCGCCGTCGCCGTTCCCGGCGGACACCTGCTCTCCACCGCGCTGCTGAACGTTCTGATAACCGACGACGGCCGCGTCTTTGCGGGGCTGGTGCCACCGGAGAGGCTGCAGGCGGCTGCGGCAGCCGCGCAATGAGTACGGCGCAGTGAGTACGGCGCAGTGAGCACCGCTACGGGGTCGGCTGCCCTGGCGATAGAGACGCACGGCCTGAGTAAGCGGTTTGGCCAGCAGCTCGCCGTCGACGGCGTGGACCTGGCCGTCCCGCACGGCGCGGTGTTCGGATTCCTGGGGCCCAACGGCTCCGGGAAGACCACCACCATTCGGATGCTGCTGGGCCTCGCCGCAGCCTCGGCGGGCACGGTGAACCTGCTGGGTGCGGAGATGCCCGGCGGGCTCCATGAGGTGCTGCCGCGGGTTGGTGCACTGGTGGAGGGCCCTGCCTTCTATCCCTTTCTGTCCGGGGCGGCAAACCTCCATCGCCTTGATGCGGCCAGCCGCCAGACCGTCCCGGCGACCCGCACCGCACGGGTGGAACGGGCCTTGGAGCGCGTCGGCCTGGGCCATGCGGCTGCCAAGCGGGTGCATGCCTACTCGCTGGGGATGAAGCAGCGGCTGGGGATAGCCAACGCCCTGCTTTCACCGCGCGACCTGCTGGTCCTGGACGAACCGACCAACGGGCTGGACCCGCAGGGAACCCGTGAAGTGCGCAGCCTGGTGCGGTCACTGGCCCATGAAGGCACCACGGTGTTCGTCTCCAGCCACCTGCTGGCGGAGGTGGACCAGATGTGTACCCACGCAGCGGTGATGAGCGCCGGGAGGCTGGTGGCGCAGGGGCCGCTGGCCGAGCTGCGCCGGGCCGGCACTGCCAGGATCCGGCTGGTCACACCCGACGGCGGGGCCGCCCGGCAGGCGCTGGCAGGGCTTGGACTGGATGCGGGGCCCGACCCCGGCGTTGGACAGGCGGTGGCGGCGCCGGGGCAACCCGACGGCGAAAGCATTGTTGCAGGGCTTGACGGACGCGGCGGGCAATCCCATCTCCTCCCGGAGGACGTGGTGGCGCACCTTGTCCGGGCCGGGGTTCGGGTCCGCGGATTCGCCGTCGAACGCGAAAGCCTGGAGGACCGGTTTGTTGCCCTCACGGGGGAAGGATTTGACGTTGCCCAGTAGCGTACCTGCCGATACACCGCATGCAGCAGCAAGAACCCGGTCCGGGGCCACCCCGCGCCGCTCGCGGTTCTCCCTGCTGGGCTCGGAACTGAAGGTACTGTTCGGGCGGCGGCGGACCTGGGCTCTGCTGCTGGCACTGGCCGCCATCCCGGTGCTCATCGCCGTAGCCGTGCGCCTGTCCTCCGGGGTCGCACCGGGCCGGGGCCCGGCTTTCCTTGACCGGATCACCCAGAACGGCCTGTTCGTGGCGTTCACCGCCATGCTGGTGTCCGTTCCGCTCTTCATGCCGCTCGCGGTGGGAGTGGTGGCCGGGGACACCATCGCGGGAGAGGCGAACCTGGGGACCCTGCGCTACCTGTTGGTGGCCCCGGCCGGGCGGGTGCGGCTGCTCCTGGTCAAGTACGCGGGGGCGCTGGCGTTCTGCGTGGTGGCACCCCTGACCGTAGGCCTCGCCGGGGCCGCCATAGGGGCGGCACTTTTCCCGGTGGGCCCGGTGACGCTGCTCTCCGGGGGAGTGGTCCAGCCGCCCGAAGCATTCGTCCGCATCCTGATGATCGCTGCCTACCTTGCGGTGTCCCTGGCGGGATTGTCGGTGATAGGGCTTTTCCTGTCCACCCTGACCGTGGTTCCGGTTGGGGCCATGGCGGCCACCGTGGTGGCGGCGGTGGTCTCCGAGGTCCTGGACCAGCTTCCGCAACTGGAGTGGTTGCACCCCTGGCTGTTCAGCCACTACTGGCTTGGCTTCGCCGACATGCTGCGCCAGCCGGTGCTGTGGGACTCGTTCGGCAGCAACGCCCTGCTCCAGGCGGGCTACGTCGCAGTCTTTGGCGCGCTCGCCTACGGCCGCTTCCTCAGCAAGGACATCCTGAGCTGAGCAGCCGTCCGCTGCGGCCCGGGCCTTTCTGCGGCCGGCTCACGCGTGCTGGTGTGCCTCGTGTTCCGAGTGGCTGGCCGGTTCCAGCTGGAACGTGCAGTGGTCCGTGTCGAAGTGGGAGCCCAGGCAGGTGATCAGCTTGTCCAGGAGCTGGTCGGCGCCGCGGGCGTTCAGCACCCCGTCCTCCACCACCACGTGCGCGGAGAAGACGGGGACGCCGGAAGTGATGGTCCAGATGTGGATGTCATGCACATCGGTGACGCCATTGACGGACAGGATGTGCTCGCGGATCATCTGCACCTCCACCCCCTTCGGGCTGGCCTCCAGCAGGACGTCCACCACATCCTTCAAAAGGCTCCAGGCCCGCGGCAGGATCAGCAGTGCAATCAGGACCGACGCAATGGTGTCCGCCGCCTTGAAACCGGTCACCATGATGACCAGTGCCGCGACAATGACGGCGGCCGACCCCAGCAGGTCGCCCAGCACCTCGAGGTAGGCGCCCCGGACGTTCAGGCTCTCGTCCTGCGCCCTGCGCAGGATCAGCAGCGACACCAGGTTGGCCACCGCGCCGAGGACCGCGGCAAAGAGCATGATGTCCGTCTGTACATCCGGCGGTTCCCCGAACCGCCGGATGGCCTCGGTGAAGATGACCACGGCGATCATGATCAGGATCAGCGCATTTGCCAGGGCGGCGAGCACTTCCGCGCGCTGGTAGCCGTACGTGCGCTGGTCGCTGGCCGGGCGTCCTGCGATCCACGCAGCCAGCAAGGCGATGGTGACGCCGGCGGCGTCGGAGAGCATGTGGCCGGCATCCGCCAGCAGGGAGAGCGAGCCGGACAGGACGGAACCGGCGATTTGGATGACGACGACGCCCAGCGTGATTCCCAGGACGGCGACCAGCCGCTTCCGGTGCCTGCCGGTGGCGGTGAGGCCGTGCGCGTGGCTGTGGTCGTGTCCCATGCTTACAAGGCTAGCCCCAGCCCAGCTGGTGGAGCCGCTCGTCGGAAATCCCGAAGTGGTGCGCGATTTCGTGGACCACTGTGACGGCCACTTCATGGATGACGTCATCCCGGGAGCCGCAGATGTCCAGGATCGGCTTGCGGAAGATCGTGATGCGGTCGGGAAGGGAGCCGGCGTCCCACCATGCACCGCGCTCCGTCAAGGGGACGCCTTCATACAGTCCCAGCAGCACGGTCTCCGGGTCTTCACCCGGTCCGGGGGTGTAGTCGTCGTCAATGAACACGGCGACGTTGTCCATGGCGCGGGCCAGCTTCTCCGGAATGCTTTGGAGGGCCGCCTGGACGGCGGCCTCGAACTCGTCCCCGGACATCGTGAAAGCGGATGGCTCATGCGGGCCGCCGGGAATGATCGGCAGGCCCGGCGGGAGGCTGGCTGGCATACCCCGACTCTAACCCCGCAGCTGCCCGCTGCGGAGCGTGCGGGTCCGCCGACGGGTCAAGCCCACTCCGACCAGGCACACAACACCGCCCACCAGGCCCCACGCCGTGGGGATTTCGCCCAGCAGGAGCCATGAGATCAGGACCGTGGTTCCGGGAACCAGGTACGTGGTGGCGGCCAGCTTACCGGCCTCGACCAGGGACAGCGCATACGCCCAGGTGGTGAACGCGATGGCCGTGGGAAACACGCCCAGGTACACCAGCGCCCATGTTGCCTGGGGCGGAGCGGCCTGGACTTCGGAGGCCAGTTGACCGGCAAAGGGGAGGCAGCACAGCGCACCCACCACGATCCCGAACCATGTCGCCTGGGCAGCGGGAATCTTCCGCACCACCGGCTTCTGGATGATGACGCTTACCGCGGCGAGCACCGCGGCAAGGAGGCAGAGCGCAACTCCCGCCAGGTCCGCCGTCGCGCTTTCCCCGGCGTCCCCGGGCCGGGCGGATCCCAAGGCAATCAACGCGACACCGGCGAATGCCACGGTGCTCCCGATCAACAGCCACCGCGGAAAGCCTTCCTTGAGGAAAATCCCGGCCATGATGGCCACCAGGATGGGGTTCACGTTGATCAGCAGCGCGCTGGTCCCGGCGTCTAAAACGTGCTCGGCGGCATACAGGGCCACGTTGTAGCCACCGAACCACATCACGCCGTAGGCAACGATGGGCAGCCATTCCCGGCCCCGGGGCAGCGTCCGCTTCTTCCAGAGCTGCGGCAGCACCAGGGGAGCCAGGACGACGGCGGCAATCGCCAGCCGGCCCAGCGTCAGGGAGCCGGGCGAGAAGTCGGGGCCGATGGCACGGATGCCCACGAAGGCAGAAGCCCACAGCACCACGGTGACCGCCATGGCAGCGACTCCCAGGGCTTGGACCGGCGACGTCGGGGCAGGCACGGCAGCCATTGGCCGGCGCGTAGCTTTCGAGGAGGGCATAAAGCCAATCTATCCGGCGGCGGACACACCTTCCGGCGGAAAACGGCCACCTCTATGGGCGATGGCCGCGGGCACCACGTCCGCCCGCGGGTTCCTCACTTTGCCGACGCCCAGTCGAGCAACTTTTCCAGCGGCCACGTGGTGATGATCCGCTCCGGTGGAACACCGTTGCGGGCGGCGCGCTCGGCGCCGTACT
>JABFWC010000232.1 GCA_013362385.1 Pseudarthrobacter sp. | reverse complement strand
GGCGGCAGTGGTCCTGTCCCTCCTGGTTTTCTCCTTCAGCGTCAGCGTCCCAGACCTGGTGGCGGCCCTCTCCGCCCGGGGGGTGCAGGGCCGCTTCGCCTTCGTGCTGGCGTCCACGCTGACGTTGCTGCCCGCCATCGCCACGCGTGCCGAACGCATCCGGCAGGCCCAGGAATCGCGCGGCCTCGTGGTTTCCCGCAACCTGTTCTCCCGCGCGGCAGCGTTCCGGCTGCAGGCTGTTCCGCTGGTGCTGTCATTAGTGGAGGACGCTGCCACCCGGGCCACCGCGCTGGAGTCGCGCGGTTTCAGCGCCGCAGGGCCGCGGACCAGCTACCGGGAGGTGGCCGACTCCGGGGCGCAGCGCATCCTGCGTACGGTCCTGGTGCTCTCCGCCGTGGCCGCGGCCGTGCTCCGGGTTGTGCCGGCAGGTGACGGTGGCTGAGCGGACGGCCGCGGCATGACCGGGAAGCCTGCCCTTGCCGCCGGCATTATGAAGTTCACTTTCCACGAAGCCGCAGCGCCTGCCCTTCACGGCATCGACGTCTCCATTGCCCCCGGTTCCTTCACCGCCATCCTCGGCGCGTCGGGCAGCGGCAAGTCCACCCTCGGAAAGCTCCTCGCCGGCTGGCTGCCCCCGGGCGGCCACGGAACGTTCCAGGGGTTCCTGGAGCTGTCCGGCAGGCGGCTGGAATTCACTGGCGGCGCCGCCGATCCCCGGATCGATCCAGCGCAGTGGGGCCGCCACGCAGGCTTCGTGCCGCAGGACCCGGCCGCAGTCCTGTCCACCGTCCGTGCCACCGTCGCCGAAGAGATGGCGTTCGGCCTGGAAAACGCAGGCACGGAGCGCGGTGCCATGCGGGCAGCGGTGGGGCGCACCGCCGGCCTGCTCGGGCTCGAAGGCCGGCTGGGCGAGGACCCGGCCCGGCTCTCCGGCGGACAGCTGCGCCGGCTGGCCATCGGCTGCGCGATCATCTCCGGGCCTCCGGTGCTGATCATGGACGAGCCCTTCGCCTCCCTGGACGCTGCGGGGGCCCGGGAACTGTCCACCCTGGTGCGCTCCCTCGTGGCGGACGGGACCGCCGTCGTGATCCTCAGCCAGGCAATGGACGCGGCGTTGCTGGAGGCGCACCACTGGCTGGTGCTCGAGGACGGCACGGCCGTCGCCGCGGGGACTCCCGCCCGTTTGGCTTCCGCCCCGGGGCTGCCGGCGGCGATCCGGCGCCCCGGGCAGGAAGCCATGCTGCCGGCCGCCAGGCCCGCGTCATCGCCACCCGGGGCCCCGGCCGCCTTGCAGCTGCGGGGTGTCTCTTTCGCTTACCCGGCCGCACCCCGTGACCGGGCAAAACGCCGGCCGCCAAGGCGGGGTGAACCGGACGGGGAGGCCGGGAGCTTCAACGGCCGGCCACGTGTCCTGGCGGACATCCACCTGGCCGTCCACCCCGGTGAGATCGTCGCCGTGACCGGCCCCAACGGCGCCGGAAAATCCACCCTCCTGCGGCACTTCAACGGCCTGCTCCGGCCTACCGCGGGAACCGTGCTGGTGGGCGGGGCCGACATCTCGGCGGCACCGGTGGGCCGGACCGCCGCGTCGGTGGGCCTGCTGTTCCAGCAGCCCAGGGACCAGTTGTTCGAACGCACCGTCAGCCGCGAAGTCCGGTTCGGCCTGGACCGCCTGTTCACTCCGCCGGAGGCGGCGGAGCGTGCCGCGGCCGCCCTTGACGCCACTGGCCTGGCAGACCTCGCGGGGGAGCATCCCGCGGAACTGCCGGCTTCCGGCCAGCGGCTGCTGGCACTGGCCACCGTCCTGGCCCGCAGGCCGTCCGTCATAGCCTTGGACGAGCCCACCGTCGCACTCGACGGCCGGGGGCTGGCCCTGCTCGATGCCGCCGTGCGCCGGGCAGCTGCGGAAGGCGCCGCCGTCGTGCTGGTCACCCATGACCTGGGCTACGCACACTCGACGGCGCACCGCATCGTGTCGCTCGACGGCGGCAGGCTGGTGCCGGCCTAGCCTTCGGCGGGGCGGGACGCCACACCGGGCGCCAGGAAGCGCCGTCCGTTGACCCGTTCCGACGCGCCCGTCCGGTCCAGGTAGGGCGTGATGCCGCCGAGGAACAGCGGCCAGCCGGCACCCAGGATCATGCAAAGGTCAATGTCCTCCGGCCCGGCCACCACGCCCTCATCCAGCATGAGGCCGATCTCTTCCGCCAGCGCGTCCTGCACCCGGCGCAGCACAGAT
>JABFWC010000335.1 GCA_013362385.1 Pseudarthrobacter sp. | reverse complement strand
CGTTCCGCCCAAAGGTTCACGGCCGCCGGCAGAGTCTCCCGCGGCAAGCCGGGCGGCCGAGGCTAAACCGGGTACCCGCCCCGACAAGAGCGGCAAGGATGGCACCATGGATGACACGGTCGGCCAACCGGCGGGAAACAGGCCCGCCCCGGACGGCCGGTAAGGGTCAGTCGCGGTACTTGGCCACCGTGAACAGGAAGGTGGAGTCCTCCTCGGCGTCCAGGCTGTGCAGGCCGGGCGGGACGATCAGCAGGTCGCCCGGCTTGCCCTGCCATGACTCCGTGCCCGCCCGCAGGTTGACGCAGCCCTGAAGCACAAAAACCGTGGCGTCGCCAGGGTTCAGGTGCTCGCTCAGCCGCGTGCCGGCGGTCATGGCCATGACCGTCTGCCGGAGGACCTTCTCGTGGCCGCCGTAGACCGTGTCCGCGGCGCGGCCGTTGGCGGAGCCTATCGCGGCCTCAAGCTGCTGCCGGGCCAGCGCTTCGATCGATATCTTCTGCATGCGCCCAAGGCTACCCGCGTTCCTCCCGCAAGGAAGCCGTGGCTGGTGATGGCCGGGATGGGGAATCCCCTTCCAAGGGGAGGGAGCAACGGGCGGGCGGGTCCTAGCCTTCGAGCTATGAACGCCGCAGCGCAGGTTTTCGCGGTTCTTGCCGCAGCAATCTATTTTTTCGTCTTTCCGGTGGAGAGTTTCCTCCTGCACCGCAAGCGGTGGGCCCAGAAGTTCCTGAGCACGCCGCCGGAGAACGTGGCGGCCGTGATGATGTGGGCGATTCCCACAGGGTACAAGAACCCTCGTGATTGCGCTGGGGGTGATTGCCGGGGTGGTTGCTGCAAACGTGGGCCAACTCGTGGTGGGTTACACGCTGGTGGTCTACTGCTGCGCCAATATGGTCCTCACAGCGCCCACCATGCTCCTCGCGGACCTTCAGGGGCACTATCCGGGGAAGTGGGAGAGCGTGCCGGGAACACTTGCCGCCACGCTTCCGGCCCTGGTCGCCCTGCTCCTGCTGCCACTGGGACCTTAGCCCCCCGGACTGACACGCCACGGCCGGGCCGGATTTCAAAGCCCGGGCGGAGGCTTGATAGACGTTAAAAGATGCAAGGCGTCCTGAACCCAGCACTGCCCTTCATCGCCATGGCCCTGGCTGTGGCTGCCGGACTCGCACTGTCCTGGCTGCTGCGCAAAGTGGTCCTGCGGCTCAACCGGAAACGTCCCGAACTGCAGGCAACCTCCCGGGTGGCCCGCCAGCCGCTCAGGCTGGCAATGTGCCTGGTGGGCGTACGGGCCGCGCTGGGAATGACGGCCGCCGGCGAAAGCTGGCATGCCGCCGTCGACCATTCCCTGCTGATTGCCCTCATCGGTGCCTTCGCGTGGCTGGCCATTGCCGTGCTGCTCATCATCGAGGCCGTGGTGCTGAAGCGGCACAGCGTGGATGTGGCGGACAACAGGCGCGCCCGGCGGCTGCGGACGCAGATGATCCTGGCGCGGCGGATCGCCGTTGCACTGGTGGCGGTGCTCGCCGTCGGCACCGCGATGCTGACCTTCCCGGCCATCCAGGCCCTGGGCACCGGGTTGCTGGCGTCGGCTGGCGTGATCTCCATCGTGGCCGGACTGGCTGCCCAGACGTCCCTGGTGAACGTGTTTGCCGGCATGCAGCTCGCCTTCACGGATGCCATCCGGGTGGACGACGTGGTGGTGGTCCAGAAGGAGTGGGGCCGGATCGAGGAGATCACCCTGACCTATGTCGTGGTCCATCTGTGGGACGACCGCCGGCTGATCCTGCCCTCCACGTACTTCACCACCACGCCGTTCGAGAACTGGACCCGCCGCCAGTCCGAGGTGATGGGCACCGTGGAGTTCGACCTCGACTGGCGCGCCCCCGTGGAGGACATGCGGACGGAGCTGCGCCGGGTCCTGGCCGGCACTGAACTGTGGGACGAACGGGTGGGCGTCCTGCAGATCACTGATGCGACCGGGGGCTTCGTGCGGGCCCGTATCCTGGTCAGCGCCGCGGACAGCGCCGCGCTCTTCGACCTGCGCTGCCTGGTCCGGGAAACGATGGTCACCTTCCTGCAGCAGGGCCATCCGGAGGCCCTGCCGCACCAGCGCTGGGAACACGCGCACGACGCCGGGCCGTCCGCCCAGCGCCGGGCACCGCTGCGGGGGCTGGGTTCGCCCGCGGCAGGCGGCGTGCGTCCCCCGGCAGACCCGCACGAGTCGCAGCTGTTCACGGGG
>JABFWC010000282.1 GCA_013362385.1 Pseudarthrobacter sp. | reverse complement strand
CGGGCCTTTGCGCGGCCCTGGATGTCCTTTTGTGTCTGCCGCCGCGCTGGGGATATGACTCTGCCCGGCGGTCGGTGATACGTTCCGAAGGGCCCTCGCGGCCCTTTGTAAGACAAACGCAAATAAAAACGGGACGGTTCGGTACATGAAGCGGCTGGCGGAGCAATTGCGCGCACTCCACCGCCTGGAACCGGCAAACAACGACCACCTCGCCGCACTGCGTGTGGCCGTCAGTGTGGCCGTCCCGTCGCTGGTGCTGATGGCCGCCGGCCGTACGGACCTCATCATTTACGCCGTGTTTGGCGCGCTCAGCGGGATGTACGGCCGCTCCGAACCGCACCAGCTGCGCCTCCGCCACCAGGGACAGGGGGCCCTGGTCCTGCTCAGCGGCGTCGCCGTCGGCACGGCCCTGTCCCTGTACAACATCCACTCGTGGTGGCTGGTGGCCGTGGAGGCTGTCCTGGCCGGAGTGGGTTCGGTCTATTCGGACCGGGTGCACCTGAAACCGAACGGCCCCTTCTTCGGGATCCTGGCCCTGGGCGCCTGCGCTTCCGTTCCCCTGGCCGTCCCCTGGCACGCGGCCATGCTGATCGCCGCAGGATCATCGGTGTTCTCGATCCTTATCGGGTTCAGCGGCTGGATCCGCAGCAGGGCATGGCAGCCCGGCGCCGTTCGGGGTGTGCCGCGACGTTCAGCGGCGCGCCGCCGGGAGCTGCTGATCCACGCCGCCAGATACGTGCTGGCTGTGGGCACCGCCGGAACTGTGGGGGTCATCAGTGGCAGCGGGCACCCGCACTGGGCCATGGCGGCCGCCGCGGTCCCGCTCGCCGGCGCCGACCTCCCCAGCAGCGTCCGCCGCGGCGTCCACCGCATCGTGGGGACGTTCGTGGGGCTGGTGGTCACCGCCGTCGTCATCCTGCCCGCGCCCTGGACCCTGGCCGGGCTGTACCTCTCACATCAAGGGCCGGTGCACCGGGCGGTGGTGCTGGCGCTGCTGGTGATCCTCTTCCAGTTCACGACGGAGCTGTTCATGACCAGGCACTACGGCCTGGCCATGGTGTCCTTCACGCCCGTCATCCTGCTGATCACCCAGCTGGCGTTCCCCGCCGACCCCCAGGTCCTGATCCTCGAGCGGGCGGTGGAAACCCTGGTCGGGGCACTCACGGGCATCCTGGTGGTGATGGCGGTCCGCCGGGCAGGTTCACGTACCTGGGCAGGCCTGCTCGGTTCCCCGCGACTACCTCGGCCTCCGCGCCGGCCCCGCCATTAGCCTGGCCGGCGCCACCCTGGCCACCGCCGCCACCACCTTGTACCGCTTGGACGGGATGGACACCGCCTTGCCGTTTGCATTCTCCGCCAGCCCCTCACGGACCACCCGCTCCGCCCGCAGCCACGTCCAGGCCGGGGCCACCGACTTGTCCATCCCCATCCGGTCATGGAATTCGGTGTGCGTGAAGCCGGGGCAGACGGCGGTGACCTTGATGCCGCGCCTGCGGTAGGCCATGTTGGCCCAGCGGCTGAAACTCACCAGCCACGCTTTCGCGGCGGAGTAGGTGCCACGGGGCAGGAACGCCGCCACGCTGGCCACATTGATGATCCGGCCCTCCCCGCGTTCCAGCATGCCGTCCAGCGCCGCGTGCGTGAGCACCATCGCCGTTTCGGTATGCAGCTTCAGATGCTTCTTTTCCTCGCCCACGTGGTTGTCCTCGAAGTTGTGCAGCAGGCCGATCCCGGCGTTGTTCACCAGCATCCCCACCGGGCGCCGCGTGTCCTTGAGGCGTTCGACGACGGCGGCCACGTCGTCGTCGTCCGTCAGGTCCGCGGGAAGCACCTCAGCGGTGATTCCGTAGCGCCGGCGCAGGTCCTCGGCTGTTGCTGCCAGCCGGGAGGCGTTGCGGGCCACCAGGACCAGGTCGTGGCCCTGGGCGGCGAGCTGCCGGGCGAATTCATGGCCGAGCCCTGCGCTGGCCCCGGTGACGAGTGCGGTTGTTCGGGAGCTGGATGGCGTCATGCTGCAAGCCTAGCCAGATGCGGCGCCTGCCGGCCCCGTGCCGGGCGGGCGGGTTGGCGACCCGGCCGGCTGTCTGCAGGCCGCCTGAGGGATCGGCCAGGGAACGGGAACCGGCTCGTCACGAGTGCTGCGTCACATTGGATTTGTGAAGTGATTAGTAAGCATGCTTTGCTTGTGGGGCAAATGAACCTCCGCAAGCAGTTCGCGGCGGGGCTGCCGACGTTGGCGGTTCCGTGAAAGAAGCCCAGGGAAGAACATGATAACCACCGCAACCGAAGATCAGCTGACGGCGCCCGGGGAGCGCAGCGATGTGGCTGAGCGCCTTTTGACCGCCACCGTGCCCGTGGATGCAGGGCTGCTGGTCACCCTGAGCTCCCGCATGCATTGCCGCACGCCCATGGAGCGCGTAGACCACGGGGAACTGCCGGTCCGCCAGCCCGTCTATGTCGACGGCAGCACGGTGGTTGCACTCCATGCCGCATCAGCGCCGGAAAGCGTGGTTACGTACCGTTGCGCCTGCGGTTTTACCATCGACGACCCGGGGGCCACCTTCAGGGTGGCCGAACCGGCCGCCCTGGCGAGCTGATCGCTGCCCTTGCCGCTTCCTGCAACGCAGGATGACTTGGTTACCCTGCGATCAGGTCCCCGGGCTTACCCCCTCCCCATTTGCACCAGCCCTGCTGTATAGGCGTACCCGGGATAGGGCGTACCCGGGCCGTCCGGGAATAACGTAGGAGTGCCTGGACAGGACGGGGTCAGCGCTCAGGCCAGTCGACGAACTGCTCGTAACCTTCGTGCTTCCGGAGGTAGCTGGACATGAACGGGCAGTGCGGGATGATGCGCTTGCCGGTGGCCACCACATCGTCCAGGGCGAAATGTGCCAACACCCTGGCCAGGCCACGTCCCTCGAAGTCCTTGCCGGTTTCAGTGTGCGTGAAGTCGATATGGCCCGGGAGATCGCGGAAGAAGGCCTGGACTGCGAGCTTGGCGTCCACCAGCAGCTCGTAGCGGTGGTGCGCGTCGTTGCGCCGCAGGGAAACGTTGGCGGTGAACTCATCCTCTGTGGACGTGGTGTTCTCGGTCATGATTCGACACTGGCACTACTTCACCCCACTGGCAATGCCCCCGTGGCCGCCCCCACGCCCCACGGCGGGCCGGGGGCCCCGGTCCCGGCGGCGGACCGGGAAGCCGCCCAGCAGAAGGATCGCCACGGTGAAGCAAAGGGCACCGGCGGCCAGCAGCCCCAGGGAAAGGCCACTCAGTGCGGCGTCCGCCACGGGGAGGAAGACCACGACGACGGCGGCACCGGCCGAGGCGGGCCGGCAGCGGTAGGCGTGCGCCGCCGTCGGACGTTCCTCCAGGCGGCCAAACGCAAGGGCAACCGGCAGCAGCAGGATGACCAGCGAGAGGATCACCACCGGCCGCGACCACCACCACCCGGCCGACCCGGCGGCGGGCTTGTAAACGGGCGTGAGCAGCAGCAGCCCGGACATGCCCACCAGCAGCGGGAGGTGCCAGAGGTAGACGGTCAGTGACCGGCCGCCGGCCAGCGCCAACAGCCTGCGCACCCATTGGACGGAAGCCATCGGGACCAGCACCGGCCGCGCAAGCTCCATGGCTGCCAGCTGGGAGACTCCGAGCAGGAACAGGGTCAGGTTGGGCGGGTTGAGGTTCACCAGCATGTTTCCCGTGTAGAGGCCCAGGCCGGTGACAAGGCCAAGGACGAGGTTCGCGGCGACGGCAAGCCCCACGAGCCCGGACCGGGAAAGCCTGGAAAAGTGGCCGTCGGCGGCCAGGAACCCCAGCTGCTGCACGGCGCACCACACAAAAACCAGGTTGGCGTAGGAAAGGACCGGCAGGGCGCCCCGCAGGCAGTCCACGGCCACCACCAGCGCCGTGAGCAAAGCAAGCGCCAGCCACGGTGCGCGGGCGTGGAGGGCGGCCAGGACCGGGATGTTGAGCTGCGCCGCGAGGTAGGCGGCCAGGAACCACAGCGGCATCGCGGCGCCGGCGGCCATCAGCTGGACCACCTGCCGGTCCACGCCGAGCAGCCCGGCAATCTCCAGCCCGAGCACCATCACGGCGAGCAGCGCCGTGGCAGGCAGGACCATGCGCAGCAGCCTGGCACGGATGAACTGCGCCGCCGTGCCGCCCTTTTCCCTCAGCCGCCGCCAGGACTGCAGGCCCGTGATGCCGCCGGTGACGAAGAACAGGGGCATGACCATGAAGATCCAGATGACCGGAACAAACCAGTCCTGAACGGCGAGGGTGTTTTCCGTGGTCACCGTGCCATCCGGGTGCAGCACCGGGCTGACCATCATGGAGTGTCCCACCACCACGAGCGCCAGGCAGACGAAGCGGACAAGGTCGATGGCCGGATCACGGCCATCCGCCGGGTCCGGCCCGTTTGCTGTCCCCCGCTTGCTTGCGCCGCCCACGGTGGACCTACTGAGACCTGCTGCTGCCCACAGCACTATTGTGCCCCCGCCGCCGGTGCTGTCTACGGACTTTCGCCCCCAACCCCGGCAACAGCCGCCATGGGCAACAGTCAGGACAGTACTGCCGCCAGCCCCAGCACGACGGCGAGCAGTGGCAGTGCTCCCTGGATTGCGGCGGCGCGGAGGTACTTCCGTCCGGTGAAGGCCAGGACAGCTGCTGCCAGGAACATGGATCCGCAGCTGCTGAAGACCAGGGTCCAGCCCGCCACTTCCTGCAGCGAACCGTGCCCAGCGAAGGCCACCAGGCCGCTCCCGGTAAAGGCGCCGACGGCAAGGAAGAGATTGTAGAAGCCCTGGTTGTACGCCATGGGCCTGGTGGTCTCGGCGTCAGCCTGCGATGCCACACCGAACCGCTTCCAAGTGGCCGGCCTGGTCCAGGTCAGGGACTCCATGCTGAAGATGTAGACGTGGAGTGCTGCGGCCAGGACCGCAAAAAGAAGGGAGGCCAGGATCATTGCTCGATCCTAGCCTCCTCGGAGTGGAGCCTTTCCTACCGGGCGAGGGTGGCCAGCGTGGCGGCGGCGAAGTCCTTTGCGGAGTTGTTCCACAGGCCCAGCAGGCCCTGCAGGTTCTCGCCGTCCGCGCGGTGGGCAGCCACCTGGTCCTGCAGGGTGGCCAGCACGCCCGTCCGCAGTTCGGTATTGAAGTTGACCTTGCCCACGTTCATGGCGGCCGCCTTGACCAGCTCTTCGGCCGGGATGCCGGAGGCACCGTGCAGCACCAGCGGGATGTGGGTCCGCACGGCAATGTCCTGCAGCACGTCCCAGCGCAGCCGCGGCTCGCCCTTGTACTTGCCGTGGACGTTGCCCACGGCGACGGCCAGCAGCTCGGCTCCCGTGCGGGAGACGAAGTCCTCCACCTGCGCGGAGTCGGTCAGGCCGGCCACGTCGACGCCCGTCCGGTCAGCCCCGAAGGCACGGTCCTCGTCGCCTGCCAGGCCGCCCAGTTCGGCTTCGAGTGCGACGTCCCGGCCCAGCAGCGCGCGCGCCGCCTGTACCAGCGCAATGTTGTCCTCGTAAGGAAGGGACGAACCGTCGGCGAGGACCGAATCCGCCCCCGCCGCGACGGCGTCGGCCATCACCTTCAGGTCAGTGGCGTGGTCAAGCTGCACAGCGACGGGCACCGCCGCTGCGTCGGCCAGGCCGCGCAGCGCGGCGACCAGCCGCAGCCCGTTCGCCGTGGCGGCCGTCTTAGGGGCCACCAGCAGGATCGCGCCCCTGCCGGAGTCCTCGGCGGCACCCACCACGGCCAGGGCGGTGGTGAAGTCGTAGCAGGTGAAGGCCGGCACGGCGGATCCCTGCTGCAGGGCTGCGTTGACCAGGTGGTTCAGTCTCGTACGCATCAGGTGGCCAGGCCTCCCACCAGGATGCTGACGGTGAGCTGGGCAACGAAGGCCCGCTGGATCAGCGGGCTCATCAGGTGGTTCACGAGGGGGTGTCTCCTATGGGGTACCGGCCTGCGGGCCGGCGGGCATGAGGTGTTGCGGTTGGGATGACTAGCGCGGGACCGCGCCGGCAGCGCTGGGGGACGCGCTGGAAGGCACGACGACGGCGGAGGGGGGACCGCCGTCGTCGTGCTTCTTTCGGAGATGGCCTATTTGGTGCGCTTGGCGGGGGCTACCACCTTGATGACGGCGGAGTCGTCGGCGGCGGCGAGGCCCTGGGCCTGGCCCAGCAGGTAGAGCTGCTCTGCGGCCGCGGCTACGGGGGCCGCCAGGCCGGCGGCCCGGGTGGCCTTGCCTACAATGCCCATGTCCTTGACGAAGATGTCCAGGCGGGAGAGGACCTCGGCGCCGTCCTCGTTGTACGCCTCGAGGATGCGCGGGCCGCGGTTGGACAGCATGAAGGAGCCGGCCGCGCCTGCTTCCAGGGCGGCGAGGGTCTTGGCTTGGTCCAGTCCCAGGGCGTCCGCGAGGGCGAGGGCCTCGGCGGCGGCGGCGATGTGGACGCCGCACAGGAGCTGGTTGACAGTCTTCAGGGCCTGGCCGTCGCCGGGCTTGTCGCCCACCACTGTGAGGGTGGAGGCGAGCAGGTCCAGAACGGGGGCCGCCTTTTCGCGCGCCTCGGGGGAAGCGCCGACGACGATCAGCAGGTCGCCGTCGCCGGCGCGCTTCGGGCCGCCGGACAGCGGGGCGTCCACGAGGTCGACGCCATAGTGGGCGAGCTTGGCGACCGTGGCGGGGATGGCGTCGGTGCCCACAGTGCTGCCGAGGACGACGACGGCGCCCGGCTCAAGCACGGAGGCAACCCCGTTCTCCCCGAAGAGGACGTCGTTGAGCTGTTCGCCGTTGCGTACGGCCAGGAGCACGGCGTCGGCGCCCTTGGCAGCGTCACCGGCGGAGGTGAACGTGGTGATTCCGGCCTCTTCGGCGAGCTGAAGGCGCGGCTCGGCGATGTCGAAGCCGTGGACCGTCAGCTGGGAGGCCAGGCGGGTGGCCATGGGCAGGCCCATGGCGCCAAGGCCCAGGACGGTGACGGTGTAGTTGCTGGTCATGGTGTTTCTCCGTTGAATTCTTGCGCTGTCGAAAATCAGAATTTGCTGCTGAGCTTGCGGGTGACCTGGGCCAGGGAATCGTCGTCGCCCACGTTGCCGGCGAAGACGATGTACGGAATGCCCTTGGCGGGGCCGTCCACCGGTTCCCAGAGGCTGACAATCCCGGGGAGCATGGGGCCGCGGACGATCCCGTGGCGGATTTCCAGGCCGTGTGCGGCGACGTCGGAGGAGGTGATGCCGCCCTTGGCGATGACGAACCTCGGCGGGAACGTCTTCAGCGTCCGGTTGACGACGGCGACGACGGCGGCGGACACGGTGCGTGCGATCCGCAGGCTTTCGGCGGGGTCGTCAGTCTTGATGAGCAGGCGGCTGGTGTGGACGATGACGTCGCCGGCCCGGAGGGCCTCGACGACCGCATCCACGGTCTGGTCCAGGTGCGCGCCTGCTACGGCCTCGTCTCCAAGGAGCTTTTCGACGTCGATCTCGATGATCCGGGCGGAGCTGTGTTCGGCCGTGAGGACGTTGAGCTGCCGGGTGGTGAGGCCCACGTGCGAGCCGACGACGATCAGGCCGCCGGCTTCCGAGGGGGTGTTGCCTTCATAGGCTTCCTCGCCGGTCAGCGCGGCGCGGATTTCCTGGCCGATGCGGCCGCGGACGAACGGCGGGCCGACGCGGTACAGCAGCTTCTTGCCGCGGCGTTCGGCTTCCTCGAGGCCCAGGGCCAGGGCGCGGAGGTCGTTTTCGGTGGCGATGTCGGCAACGATCGGGGTGGAGTCGGTGGCGGGCTCGAGGGCGTCGGCGATGGCTTTGGCGGAGATCGCGGGGTCCTGGGCGGAGGCGCCGGCGCGGATGGTGTTCAGGTCCAGGACGATCACGGAGTCTGCCGGGAACCGGCCCTTCGACTTTTCGGCAACGTACTCGGCCATGACGGAGGTGCTGAAGCCGAAGGTGGCATCCTTGGCGAACTCGGTTTCGGAGACGGGGACCAGGGCGCCCTTGGCGTCGCCCGTGCCGCGCATGTAGTGGACACCGCCGATGGTGAGCCGTCCGGCGTCGGGGAAGGCCGGAACCAGGACCACGCCGTCGGTCTTCTCTCCGCTGACCTCGGCAACCGTGGCGGCGATGACATCTGGCTCCAGCGGGTAATGGCCGCGGAGGGTGGAGTCGCTGCGGCTGACAAAACCCAGACGCAGGCCCGGCGCCGCTGCTGCAAGCGCATTGCGGACCACATCCTCGTTGCGGGCGGCCGCCTCCGCCGGATCAAGGCTGCGGGTGTTGGTGAGGACATACACGGCCGGCTTGGCCTGGCCAAAGGCCCACGTGAAGTCATCGACTTCCCACCGCGTGAGCACGGGCAGATCGGCAACAGACTGCGTGCCGGTGGGATCGTCGTCGAGCACCACCAGGACGCGGGGAACTTCCGCGTTGGAAGCGGCCAAGGTGCTGGCCACCAGCCCGGCCGGGATCTCAAGCTCTGCCGGATAGGCGGCCAGAAGGTCTGCTTCAAGCGTCACAGTGCACTCCGTTGTGTAGCGATCCGGAGACCGGATCCTGATGTAAAAGAAACTGTAAGATGTCTGACATCTTGCATTTGAATGCTAGTGTGGCACACAGCATAACGAGGCGCAAGTAGACTTGTCTGACATATCTGCCGGGCGTAGCC
>JABFWC010000450.1 GCA_013362385.1 Pseudarthrobacter sp. | reverse complement strand
CGGTCAGCTCAGCCTCTTCGGCGGCGGTCTGGCGGACAACAGGCATGGGGGTTCCTTACAGGACTTTGAAGTAGTCGAACGGTTCCTTGCAGTCCTGGCACACATACAGCGCCTTGCAGGACGTGGAACCGAAACGGGTGAGTTCCTTGGTATTGAGGCTGTTGCACTGCGGGCACTTCACGGCCATCTTCAGCCTGATGGCGCCGGTGTGGCCGCCGGCCCTGGAATGCCCGGTGGGCGGGGCGATGCCGTACTGCTGCAGCTTCTGCTTTCCCGCCTCGGTCATCCAGTCCGTGGTCCAGGCCGGCGCGAGGACCAGGTCCACCTGGACGTCCTCGTAGCCCTCCTGGTTGAACGCGGTGTAGAGGTCGTCGCGGATGGCGTCCATGGCCGGGCAGCCCGAGTACGTGGGGGTGATGGTGACCCGAACGCCCCCGTCCGTGCCGACGTCGACCTTCCGCAAAATCCCCAGGTCCGCGATGGTGAGCACCGGGATCTCCGGATCGCAGACCGTGGCCGCGACGTCCCAGGCCTGCTGTTCCACAGACTGCTGCGTTTCTGTCACTTGGATGTCCATGACGGTCACCAGCTCGCTCCGGGATGCTCACGGGCCAGCACCTGCATCTCTGCAAGGAGGTAGCCCAGGTGCTCCGAGTGCTTGCCCTGCCGTCCGCCGCCGGGAGCTGCCGGGACGTCCGGCACCTCGAGCTCGGCTTCCTTGAGTACTTCGCCGGTGAGGCGGTCAAAGTCCGCCTTGAGCGTGGAAGGCTCGACGGCGGCACCCGCCTGGGCGAGCCTGCCGGTCAGTTCGTCGTCGCGGAACAGTTCCCCAACGTAGGGCCACATGGTGCGCAGGCCGTGAACCATCCTGGTGCGCGATTCTTCGGTGCCACCGGCGAGGCGCAAGACCCACTGGGCGCTGTGGTCGCGGTGGTAGTCCACTTCCTTCACGGCCTTGGCGGCGATGGCTGAGATCGTGGCGTCCGTGGATTCCGTGAGGCGGCGGTAGAGCTCGTACTGGTAGTAGCTCACCACGAACTGGCGGGCGATGGTGGCCGCGAAGTCGCCGTTGGGCTGCTCGAACAGCTGGACGCTGCGGAACTCGTGCTCGCGGCGGAAGTAGGCGAGGTCATCCTCGGACTTGTCCCACGCGGCCCCCGCGTAGGTGAGGAAGCTGCGGGCGTGGCCCAGCTGGTCCAGGGCGATGTTGCCCAGGGCGATGTCCTCCTCCAGCTCCGGTGCCCGGGAGATCCAGTGGCCCAGGCGCTGGGCGAGGATCAGTGCGTCATCGCCGAGGCGGAGGGCGTACTCCGCGATGTCTTCTGAGGGCTTGGCGAGGCCTGTTTTGACTTCGAGGGCGATGTCTTCCGGGCGGAGGGCGTTGCCGGGGGTGATGCGGGTGGCGGAGGCGTTGGCTTCGCTCACAGGTGCTTCACCCCTTCGCTCTTGGTGTAGTACGTGGCGTGCCGGTAGTCCTTGCCCTGCGGGGACTCGAAGAAGCTTCCTTTGGAGTCGGGGTCGCTGGCGGCGATCGCGTCGGCCGGGACAACCCAGATGGAGACGCCCTCGTTGCGGCGGGTGTAGAGGTCGCGCGCGTTGCGCAGGGCCATGGCGGCGTCCGGGGCGTGCAGGGACCCGGCGTGGACGTGGCTCAGGCCGCGGCTGGAGCGGACGAAGACCTCCCAAAGACCCCAGGCGCCTTTATCGTGATGCTCCTCCGGTGCAGGACTGGCCTTCGGGGCGTCGCGGTTGATCTCGGTGGCGGAGCTGGCCGGGGTTTCTGGGTTGCCGTGCGGGCTCATGCTGCGTATTCCTTCTGCTGCTTGGCTGACTGTTTTGCTGCATAAGCCGCAGCTGCTTCGCGGACCCAGGCGCCGTCGTCGTGCGCTGCCCGCCGCCGCTCAAGGCGCTGGGCGTTGCAGGGACCGCGGCCGGCCAGGACTTCCTGGAACTCGTGCCAGTCGAGGGGGCCGTGCTCCCACCGCTTGGTGTCCTCGTTGAAGCGGATCCGGTCATCGGGGAGGGTGAGGCCCAGGACCTTGACCTGCTCCACCATCATGCCGACGAAGCGGCTGCGGAGCTCGTCATTGCTGAAGCGCTTGATGTTCCAGGCCATGGACTGCTTGGAGTTGGGGGAATCGTCGTCCGGCGGGCCGAACATCATCAGGGCCGGGGCGTACCAGCGGTTCACGGCGTCCTGCGCCATCTGCTTCTGCGCGGGCGTGCCGTTGGAGAGCTCGAG
>JABFWC010000393.1 GCA_013362385.1 Pseudarthrobacter sp. | reverse complement strand
ACACGGCACCAATCATTGAAGTCTCGGGACGCACCTATCCCGTGGAGATCCGCTACCGCCCCCTCTCGCAGCCGAAGCCGGACGAGGACGACGCCTCCGACGATGAGCTGGAGGAAGACCGGGACCCGCTGGATGCTGTCTGCGACGCCGTCGACGAGCTGGCCGCGGAGGCCCCCGGCGACATCCTGGTGTTCTTCTCCGGCGAGCGCGAAATCCGGGACGCGGCAGAAGCCCTGCAGCCACGCATCCTGGCCAACCGCCGGCTGGCCAATACGGAGGTGCTCCCCCTCTTCGCACGCCTAAGCCTGCAGGAGCAGCACAAGGTATTCCACCCGGGCAGCAAACGCCGGATCGTGCTGGCCACCAACGTCGCGGAAACATCGCTCACAGTGCCGGGCATCAAATACGTCATCGATACCGGCACCGCCCGCATTTCGCGCTACTCGCACCGCACCAAGGTCCAGCGCCTGCCGATCGAACGGGTATCCCAGGCTTCGGCGAACCAGCGGTCGGGCCGCTGCGGCCGTGTGTCGGACGGCATCGCCATCCGGCTCTACTCCGAGGAAGACTTCAACTCCCGTCCCCAATTCACGGACCCCGAGATCCTGCGGACCAACCTGGCCGCCGTCATCCTGCAGATGACGGCCATGGGAGTGGCCCGCGGGCCCAAGGACGTGGAAGACTTCCCCTTCGTGGAGCCGCCGGAAACCCGGGCCATCAACGACGGCGTGACGCTGCTGCGTGAACTGGGAGCCCTGGCTCCGCCCCGGCCGCAAAAGGCGGCCGGAAAGACAGCGTCCACAAGTGAGGCACGCGGCGGCGGCCTCACCGCCGTCGGGCAAAAACTGGCCCAGCTGCCGGTGGACCCACGGCTTGGCCGGATGATCGTCGAGGCCGGCAAGCGCGGCTGCGTCCGGGAGGTCATGATCCTCGCCGCGGCGCTCACCATCCAGGATCCCCGCGAACGCCCCACGGACAAACAGCAGCTGGCGGCGGAAAAGCACAACCGCTTCCGGGACGAAAACTCGGACTTCACGGGATACCTGAACCTGTGGAACTACCTGCAGGAAAAGCAGCAGGAACTCTCGTCCTCGGCCTTCCGCCGCCTGTGCCGGGCCGAATTCATCAACTACCTTCGCGTGCGGGAGTGGCAGGACCTCTTCACGCAGCTGCGCCAGCTCGCCCGGCCGCTGGGCATCACGCTGGACAACAGGCGGCTGGCAGACCCGGTGGGCAACCACGACGGCATCCACATCAGCCTGCTCTCCGGGCTCCTGAGCCATATCGGCATCCTGGATGAGCGCAAGCGCGAATACGCCGGCGCCCGCGGCAGCCGCTTCGCGATCTTCCCCGGGTCCGCACTGTTCAAGAAATCCCCCACCTTCGTGATGGCGGCCGAGCTGGTGGAAACCAGCAGGCTCTGGGCAAGGGTGGCGGCGAAATTCGATCCCCTGTGGGCCGAACAGGTGGCACCGGACCTGGTGAAGCGCAGCTACAGCGAGCCGCACTGGTCCACCAAGCAGGGCGCCGTCATGGCCTACGAGAAGGTGACCCTCTACGGCGTCCCGATCATCGCCCAGCGCCGGATCAACTACGCCCGGGTTGACCCGGTGGTGGCCCGCGAACTGTTCATCCGGCATGCCCTGGTGGAGGGCGACTGGCGCACCCACCACAAGTTCTTCCACCGCAACCGCGCGCTGCTGAACGAAGTCGAGGAACTCGAGGCGCGCATGCGCCGCCGCGACCTTCTGGTGGACGACGAAACCCTGTTCGAGTTCTACGACGCCCGCATCGGCCAGGAGGTGGTCTCCGAACGCCACTTCGACAAATGGTGGAAGGACGCCCGCCGGGAGCACCCGGACCTGCTGGACTTCGACAAATCCCTGCTCCTGAGCGACGACGCCGATGACCTGGACGAGTCCGCCTACCCGAAGACCTGGCGGCACAAGGGTTTCGAGCTGCCCCTCACCTACGAATTCCACCCTGTCGCACCCGGCTCGGCACCCGACCCCTCCGATGGCGTCACCGCGGAAGTGCCGGTGCTGTTCCTCAACCAGCTCGAGGACGCGCCGTTCCGCTGGCTGATTCCCGGGCAGCGGGTTGAGCTGGTCACCGCGCTGATCAAGTCCCTGCCAAAGCAGGTGCGGAAGAATTTCGTTCCGGCCCCCGATGTGGCCCGCCAGGCCGTCGCCGTCCTGGAATCCGATTTCGATCCGGCCGCCGACGAGTTGGAGCCCTCCCTGGA
>JABFWC010000203.1 GCA_013362385.1 Pseudarthrobacter sp. | reverse complement strand
ACCTGGGCCAGCGTCCGCATGCCAAGGACAACGCTAGTGACGGCGGGGTGCCGGTACGGGAAGTGCAGGGCGGCGGCGGGCAGCGTGGTGCCGTGGGATTCGCAGACGTCCGCCAGCAGGTTGGCCCTGTCCAGCAGTTCCTGCGGAGCCGGGGCGTAGTTGTACGTGGCGTTGGCGGCGGGCCGCTCCTTGGACAGCAGGCCCGAATTGAAGACGCCGACATTCACCACGCCGACCCCGCGCTCCAGGCAGGCAGGAAGCAGGTCCTGGGCCGCGCCCTGCTCGAGGAGGGTGTACCTGCCGGCGAGCATGACAATGTCGATGTCCGTTTCGGTGACGAACCGGTGGAGCATCTCCGACTGGTTCATGCCCGCTCCCCAGGCTCCGATCACACCTTCCTCCCGCAAGGCGGACAGTGTGGGGGCAGCACCTTCCACGGCCTCCGCCCAGTAGTCGTCAGGGTCATGGATGTAGACGATGTCGATCCGGTCGGTCCCCAGGCGCTGCAGGCTTTCCTCGATGGAGCGCAGCACTCCGTCCCGTGAGTAGTCACGGACCCGCGTGAGGCGATCCGGGACGTGGAAGCCCTCGGTGTCCTTGCCCTGAGGTGACGGGTTGGGGCGCAGGAGCCGCCCGATCTTGGTGCTGAGCATGTAGCTGCCACGGTCCTGCCCACTGAGCGCGGCACCCAGGCGGCGTTCCGAGAGCCCCAGCCCGTAGTGCGGCGCCGTGTCGAAATACCGCACGCCGCCCTCCCAGGCCGCGGTGACGGCGTCGACCGCTTCCTGCTCGGGTACCTCCCGGTAGAGGTTGCCAATCGGTGCTCCGCCGAAGCCGAGCACGGGCAGCCGGACGTCCGTGCCGGGGATGGCGCGGGTTTCTGCATGCATTGTCAGTCCTTCTTCCAGGGCAGCCGTATTTCATCGGATGTAATTGCGGCTTTCCTGGTGAGACTATAGAACTTGATCGACTAATCCAAGTAATAGATCGGATGAATCTGCATGGCTGATGGTTTTCAGGCGGAAGACGCTGAGGGGGGAAGGCCGGGGCCCGGCGGGACAATCTCCCAAACCGACGTGGTGATCACCGGCGTCAAGCGCATGCTGTCGTCCCGCCGGTTGCGGCCGGGGGACCGGCTGCCGGTCGAGAAGGATCTCGCGGCCGAGTTGCAGGTGTCCCGTGGCTCTCTCCGCGAAGGGGTGCGCGCGTTATCCACGATGGGGATCCTGGAAACCAGGCGGGGTGCCGGAACCTTCGTCACAAGGTTGGAGCCGGTTGCCCTGCTTTCCGCCATGGAGTTCTGGGTGGGACTTCAGGAGGGGGAGCGGGCCAACCAGGTTCACACGGTGCGCCGTGCTCTTGAGACTGAGGCCGCCGCCGCGGCAGCGGCCTCCATTACCGGGCAGCAACTGGCAGAGGCCGCACGGATTCTCGAGCGTGCGGGCGCTGCCATCCACGCCACGCCCATCGACCATGACGAAGCCATGCAGTGCGACATGGAGTTCCATCGGCTCATCGCGGAATCCTCCTGCAACCACGTACTGTCCGCCCTGATCGAGACCGTCTCCACCAAGACGATCCGGGGGCGGATGTGGCGGTCACTCCATGACAATGAAGGGCTGCTGGCCACTCATGGGGAGCATCTGGGCATCCTTGAGGCGCTGAAACGGCATGACGCCGACCGCGCCCGCACCCGGATGGCAAACCACCTCTATGCGGTGGAGGATTACCTCACGGCCATCCCGGATCATGAACGTGGGGAGCCGGCCCGGCCTTAGGTGTACATAAGCGAGCCCGGCGTCGTGAGCTTCTCGCCGGTCTCCAGCCAGGTCTTCAGGCCGGAGAGGATCATGGGCCAGCCGCCGTAGAGCTGGTTGTTTGCGCCTTCTCGCAGGTCGCTGTGCGTGACGGTGAGGTGGCAGGAATCGCCCACCGGCTCGATCTCCCACGTGACCTTTGACGTGCCCTCGGCCTTGACGTCCTCGCCCCAGAGGGCCCGCATGCTCTGGACCAGGCGCCGCGGGGGATCCACCTCCAGGTTTTCGCCTTCGCCCAGGGGCGCGCCCGCCTTGGGGTTGTTCATCACGAACCGGCCGCCAGGGGACCAGTCGGCCTCGATGGTGTTCCCGAACTGGTACTTGCTGCGGATGTCGCTGTCCGTGATGGCTTCCCAGAGCCGTTCGGGCGTGGTCTTGATGTAAATCTCGAAGATCTTTTCCATGGGACTTTCCAATCTGGATTTGAGGTCGCTGAGGGCAGC
>JABFWC010000105.1 GCA_013362385.1 Pseudarthrobacter sp. | reverse complement strand
TCCGATCTCATCAGATCTTCTCCAACAGCATGGCGGTGCCTTGGCCGACGCCCACGCACATGGTGGCGAGGCCGATCCTGGCGTCTTCGCGTTCCATCCGGCCCAGCAGGGTAATGGCGATCCGCGAGCCGCTGGAACCGAGCGGGTGCCCCAGGGCGATCGCGCCGCCGTCGCGGTTCACGATCTCCGGTTCCAGGCCCAGCCGCCGGATGCAGGCCAGGGACTGCGTGGCAAAGGCTTCGTTAAGTTCGACGGCGGACAGGTCACCGACGCTGAGGCCGCTGCGCTTGAGCACTTTCTGTGTGGCGGGGACCGGGCCGATGCCCATGATTTCCGGTTCGCAGCCGGCGGAGGCGCCGTCGATGATGCGGGCGCGCGGGGTCAGGCCCAGCCGCTCAATGGCCGCTTCCGAGGCGACGATGATTGCGGAGGCGCCGTCGTTGAGGGACGAGGAGTTCCCGGCCGTGACCACGGAGCCGCCGTGCGCCACGGGTTTCAGGCCTGCCAGGACGTCGAGGGTGGTGCCGGGCCGGGGGCCTTCGTCGGTGTCCACTACGGTCTCGGACTTGCGGGTCTTGACCGTGACCGGGACGATCTCGTCCTTGAAGCGGCCGGCCTCGATGGCGTCCAGGGCCAGCTGGTGGGACCGGACGGCGAAGGCGTCGGCGTCCTCGCGGGAGATGCCGTCGACCCGGGCCACTTCCTCCGCCGTTTCCGGCATGGAGTAGGTCATCTTGCCGTCGCGGGACAGGCCGCCGTGCTGGAAGTGCGGGTTGGTGAAGCGCCAGCCGATGGAGGTATCGAAGATCTGGCCGGGCTTGGCGAAGGCGCTGGCGGGCTTCTCCTGCACCCAGGGCGCCCGGCTCATCGATTCGACGCCGCCGGCGATGACGATGTCCGCGGCGCCGGCCTTGATCATGTGGCTGGCCTGGATGATCGCGCTCAGGCCCGAGGCACAGAGCCGGTTGACGGTGATTCCGGGGATATGGAGCGGCAGTCCGGCCAGCAGGGTGGCCATCCGGGCGACGTTCCGGTTCTCCTCGCCGGCGCCATTGGCGTTGCCCAGGATCACCTCGTCGATGCCCTCCGGGTCCAGGCCCGCGCGGTCCACGGCTTCCCGGACCACCAGGGCAGCGAGGTCATCGGGCCGGACTGAGGACAACGCGCCCCCGTACCTGCCCACCGGCGTTCGAACCCCGCCAACAAGGAAAGCCTGCGGGCCTGCAGCTGCAGCCATGGAAACACCCTTCACGCGATAAACAGCACTGTCATCGGCGCCCGGCATTGAGGACTATGCCCACTTACCGACCGTTCGTTCTGTAAATAGTACATGCCCGCCACGCCTTGCGCACCCGGCTAAAGGACGGTGATGCCCAGGTGCGCGGCGAGCAGCGGCGCCAGGAGGCCCAGCTGATACTCATCGATTGCCAGGCCGGCCAGGCTGCCGAGTCCACTGATCCGGCGGAAGCCGGTGCCGCGGATGTCGAAATCCTGCAGCTTCGCGCCGGCGAGGTCCAGGGAGCCCACCGTGCAGCCCTCCAGCTTCACGCGGGTGGCTGCTGCGCCGCCAAGGTCCAGTTCGTTGATGATGCAGTCGGTAACCAGCACATCCGACAGCTTCGCGCCGCGCAGGTTAAGGAAGTCCACCTTGCCGCCGTCGATCCGGACCGACTGGAGGCCGGCCTCGTACAGTTCGGCGGAGCCCAGCCGGGGATTGTGGAACTCGACCTCACGCCAGGTGGACCGGGCGGCACGGAAGACCGGCGCTTGGAGCCCGGACAGGATGCAGTCCCGGAAGGAGGCGCCGCGAAACTGGGTGTCACTGAAGGACACGCCCTCGAACGCGCATTCGGCAAAGACTGCCTCAGCCAGCTCCAGGCCGTCAGCGGACACCCGGCTGTACCGGACGCCGTCGTGCCTTTCCCCGCGGCGCAAGGCGGAGCCGCCGTCCGGCGACGGCTGGTCCGACAGCCCGGTCAACACCACGGGCGAAAGCCGGGGCGGGGCGATTCTTGCTGCGGCGGCACGGCGGTTCATGGTTCCGAGCCTAGCCGCGAGGTGCAGGGCTTGAAAAAAGTAAGCATGCTTCGTGTTATGGTGAAAAAGCACGGTTGATCAACGGAAACGAAAGGAGGCCGACACCATGGGCCTCGGAGACAAGATCAGTAACTCTGCAGAAGAGCTGGGCGGCAAGGCCAAGGAAGCCACGGGCAACGCGACGGACAACGATCGCCTGAAGGCCGAGGGCCAGGCGGACCAGGTCAAGGCGGACGCCAAGAAGGTTGGCGAAAGCGTCAAGGACGAGTTCAAGCGCGACTAAGTCCTTGGCTGTTGCAGCCGCAGCGAACGGCGTTCTGCAGCAGCCCGAACGGCGGCGGATTTCCTACGGGGTCCGCCGCCGTTCCGCTGTCCGGGACCTGCTGCCTGTTGTCCCGGTCGGCCGTCACCAGCCGCTGCGGGTAGGCGTGTGCCCCTGCCGGGAGTCTTCGGGCATGGTCATTTCGGCCCGCAGGCCGAGGAGCCGGATGGGGCGGCCCGGCTCGATCTTCGCCGCCAGGTCAAGGGCGCGGGCCAGCACTTCCGCCGGATCCGAAGTTTCCGGGATCTTCCGGGCGTAGGTCCTGGTAAGGAACGGGGCATAGCGGACCTTAAGCGTCAATCCGATCACCGGCCGCCCCTCGGCAGCGACGTCCTCCAGCACGTGGGCAGCCAGTTCACGGATGGCCGACGCAACCTGCCCGGCGTCCGTCAGGTCGCGCTGGAAGGTGGTTTCGCGGCTGTGCCCCCGCGCCACCCAGGGCGTGTCGTCGACCGTGCGGGAGCCGTCACCGCGCCCGAGCTGTGCGTACCAGGGCCCCATCTTCGGGCCGAACTCGGGGACCAGGTCATCGGGGTTGCACGCCGCGAGCTCTGCGACGGTCCGGATGCCAAGCCCGGCGAGGCGGGCCGACACCTTGGTCCCCACGCCCCAGAGCTCGATCGTCGGCCGGCCGCCCATGACGTCGAGCCAGTTGCCAGCGGTGAGCCGGAAGACCCCGGCCGGCTTGCCGAACGTCGTCGCAACCTTGGCCCGGACCAGCGTGTCACCGATGCCGACGCTGCAGTGGAGCCGGGTTTCCGCAAGGACGGCGCCCTGCAGCTGCCTGGCGTAGGCTTCGGGGTCCGGGGTCTGCACACCCACGAATGCCTCGTCCCAGCCGAGCACCTGGACGGTGGCACCGGGCTGCGAGCGCAGCACCGCCATCACTTTTTCGGACGCCTCGAGGTACGCCTCATGGTCCACGGGGAGGATGACGGCGTCGGGCACCTTCCGCGCCGCGACGCGCAGCGGCATCCCGGAGCCGACGCCGTACGCGCGGGCCTCGTAGGACGCGGTCGAGACCACTGCGCGCTCGGTGGGATCGCCCCGGCCCCCGACGATCACTGCCCTGCCGGCAAGTTCGGGCCGGCGGAGCACTTCGACAGCAGCGATGAACTGGTCGAGGTCCACGTGCAGCACCCAGGGTTCGTCCACAGCCATAGTCTGCCCCGCGGGACTGTCCGTCGCTACCTTCCCGGCCTCCCGCCGTCGAAATCGCCGAAATCGCCGGAACGGTGCCGGCACGCCGGACCGCTCCGGCGACTCCGCACCGTTCCGGCGAGCTGGCGCACGGACACTGGAGAAACGCCGACGGCGGGCCGCCCTCCCCAAAGGGCCATCCCGCCGTCGTCCGTTCGCTCAGGAGAGCGCTGCCATCAGGTGTACAGCGCGCTCTTGGGCTCGTTGTTCTTGACCTTCTGCCAGCCCAGCCACAGGAGCACGGCGAAGAACGGGATGGTGCCCAGGGTCCACAGGCCCAGGTAGAACACTTCGCCGTCCTTGCTGGTCATGGTGTCGAAGCCGATGAGCACGGTGATGGCCAGCAGGCCCAGCAGCCCGGCCCAGCTGGTCCACGGCGAACCCGGCATGGGCAGGGTGGAGGCGTTGCCAACCTTCTTCCGCAGCATGATCTGGCTGGCGAAGATGGCGCCCCAGCAGAAGATCACGCCGATGGAGGCGGTGTTCAGGGCGAGGTCGAAGGCGTGCGAGCCGCCGAGCCAGATGTTCAGCAGGATGCCTACCAGGTAGAAGGCCGCGATGGCGAGGATAGCGGCGTACGGGACGTGGCGCTTGGACATTTTCGTGAGCCACTGCGGGGCATGGCCGTTGTTGGCCATGGTGCGGAACACTCGGCCGATCGAGTACAGGCCGGAGTTGCAGGAGGACAAGGCCGCGGTGATGACGATCATGTTCATCACGTCCCCCACCCAGCTCAGGCCCATCTGCCCGAACACGGTAACGAACGGGGAGGTCCCGGCCTTGTACTGGTCGTACGGGAGCAGCATGGCGAGCAGGGTCACCGAGCCCACGTAGAACACCACGATCCGAAGGACGACGGCGCGGATCGCCTTGGGCACTTCGCGTTCCGGGTTTTCCATTTCGCCGGCGGTGATGCCGACGAGTTCGATGCCGTTGTAGGCGAAGATCACGGCGTTGAGGACCAGGACCATGACCAGGGCGCCCTTGGGGAACATCCCGCCGTCGGCGGCGAAAAGGTTGGCAGCCGAGGCGTGGCCGGCGCCGACCTGGGCGTTGGTGACCACCATGAACGTGCCGACGGCGAGGAAGATCAGGATGGCGCCCACCTTGAGGCAGGAGGCCCAGAATTCGAATTCACCGAACGCCTTGACGCTGAGCAGGTTGACGGCCACCAGGAGCGCCAGGGCGGCGATGGCCGAGGCTTCCACGGGGACATTGGGGAAGAAGAACTGGAAGTACAGGCCGATGGCGATGAGCTCGGCGATGCCGGTCATGCCCCAGTTGATGAAGTACATCCAGCCGGACAGGTAGGCGCCCTTCTTGCCGAACATTTCGCCGGCGTAGCTGACGAAGGAGCCGGAGGTCTGGCGGTACATGATGAGCTCGCCCAGTGCCCGCATCAGCAGGTAGGCGATGACGCCGGCGATGGCGTAGGAGAAGATCAGGGCCGGACCGGTGGAGGCGAGGCGTCCGCCTGCTCCCATGAAGAGTCCGACGCCGATGGCGCCGCCCATGGCGATCATGGTGACGTGGCGCCGGCCCAGGGTTTTGCTGTAGCCCTCGGCGCTGAGGGTGGGGTCGACGGCGGTGGATGGTGCCGTGCTGTTCTGCAGTTCTTGGGGGGTACTTTGAGGCACAACGATTCCTTGTGGGTCGGGGGTTGGCCGCATCCGGGATACGAATGATTCAGCTCACAGAATTCGGCCTTTTGGCCTTGGGGCTCCTGTTTGTAAGCCTGATTGTTCGTGCAGCCGAAGCTTCACGCGGCTCGACCATCCTACTAGACCGCGAGGGGTGGTACGTGACGTGGGCTACACGTCCCTTGCCGGGGATAGGCTGAAGCCATGGCCACAGCGCACCGTTTACCGCCCGCTCCGCAGCCGCAGCTGTACCGGTTTTCGCCGATGGACGGCGCCACGCTGGGACTCTACGTGGCCATCGCCGCGTTCTTCGCCGTCGCCGGGGACCTGGTGGCGCCCTTGCTGCGGCAGGTTGCCCCGTCCCCTGCCGCCGCGTCCTACGCGGTGAACCTGCTGTTTTATGCCTCAGTGGGAATACTCGCACTGGTGGCTGCGCGCCGGGTGGTGGCCCGGGACCTTAGGGTCCTCGCCACGCGGCCCTGGTTCACGTTTTTCATGGTGCCGGCCGCCGTGGTCGCAATGATGATTCTCACTGCGGTAGTGGTAGCGGCGAGCGGACAGGTGGAGACCTCTGCGAACCAGGCCGGCCTGCAGGCGCTGATGCAGCAGGTTCCGGCCTGGCTCATGGTTCCGCTGCTGGTGGTGGTCGGACCGTTCGTGGAAGAGTACATCTTCCGGCACCTGCTGATCGGGAAGATGAGCCGGCGGGTGAACATCTGGATTTGCTGCCTCCTGTCGATGGTCCTGTTCGCCGCCCTGCACATCGTGGGGCAGGAAGCGGTCACCCTGGCGGCGCTCCTGCCATACCTGGCCATGGGCGCCACGCTGGTGTTCGTCTACGTCTGGACCGGCAAGAACATGATGTTCTCCTACTTCGTTCACGCGGCCAAGAACCTGCTGGCCGTGATCCTGATTTACGCCATCCCGCCGGAACTCTTCGAGCAGATGCAGCGCGTCCAGGCCTAGGCGAACACCTTCCGCAACCCGCGCCGCCCGCCTTACCGTGGTGGCATGGGACTGAACATCCAGATCGTCGTCGATTCAACAGAGCCGCAGGAACTTGCCGACTGGTGGGCCGAAACCCTGCAGTGGGCAGTGGAACCGCAGGACGCGGACTTCATCCGGTCCATGATCGAGCAGGGCTACGCCACGGAAGGCCAGACGACGACCCACCGGGGAAACCTGGTGTGGAAGGACGGGGCGGCCATCCGCCCGCCCGAGGAAATCGGGGCGACGGCACCTGAGCGCCGCATGCTGTTCCAGACGGTGCCGGAGGGCAAAACAGTCAAAAACCGGGTGCACTGGGACGTGAGGCTGGACGGCCGGGACAAGGACGAGGTACGGCGGGAACTGGAGGCGCGTGGAGCCACATTCCTCTGGACTGCGCACCAGGGGCCGCACTCCTGGCACACGATGGCGGACCCCGAGGGCAACGAGTTCTGCATCAGCTAAGCACGATTACTAGACTTGGACGGTGAGCAACCAGATCCCCGCCCCGGTGTCCGACGTCTTCGATCCCACCCGCTGGCGGGTGGTTTCCGGTTTCGAGGACTTCCAGGACATGACCTACCACCGGCAGGTGGAGCGGGATTCCGACGGCGGCTGGGTGCGTGACCTGCCTACGGTCCGGATTGCGTTCAACCGGCCGGAGGTCCGCAACGCCTTCCGGCCCGGCACCGTGGACGAGCTCTACCGCGCCATGGACCATGCACGGATGACGCCCGACGTCGCCACCGTCCTGCTGACCGGCAACGGCCCCTCCCCCAAGGACGGCGGCCACTCCTTCTGTTCCGGCGGCGACCAGCGGATCCGGGGCCGGGACGGCTACCGGTACGCCGACGGCGAGACCCAGGAAACCATCGACCCCGCCCGCGCCGGCAGGCTCCACATCCTCGAAGTCCAGCGCCTCATGCGCACAATGCCCAAGGTGGTCATCGCCGTCGTCAACGGCTGGGCAGCAGGTGGCGGCCACTCACTGCACGTGGTGGCGGACCTCACCATCGCTTCCCGGCAGCACGGCAGGTTCAAGCAGACGGACGCAACGGTGGGAAGTTTCGACGCCGGCTACGGCTCCGCGCTGCTGGCCCGGCAGGTGGGGCAAAAGACCGCCCGCGAGATTTTCTTCCTGGCCCGTGAATATTCCGCGGAGGACATGGTCCGGATGGGCGCCGTAAACGAAGCCGTGGACCACGAGCGGCTGGAAGAGGTCGCGCTCGAATACGCGGCCGACATCGCCCGGCAGTCCCCGCAGGCCATCCGCATGCTGAAGTTCGCCTTCAACCTCGCCGACGACGGCCTCGCCGGCCAGCAGGTCTTCGCCGGCGAGGCCACCCGGCTGGCTTACATGACCGACGAGGCAGTGGAAGGCAAGGAGGCCTTCCTGCAAAAACGCGACCCCGACTGGTCACGCTTCCCGCACTACTTCTAAGGCAGGACGGCAATGAACAGCGAAACCTCCCCCACCCCGGCCGCAGGCGGCCCCCTCAACATCGAACCCGCGCTGAAGGCCCTCGCGGCCGCCCTCCACGGCGAGGGTCCCGCCGTGGAACTGTCCGTGGGGCCCGACGGGGCGCTGGTCGTTGGCCACGTGGAAACGCCCGGATGCGACGACGCCGTGGCCGTGGTCCGCACCTCCGGCTCCACCGGCGCCCCCAAGGCAACACTGCTCACGGTGGAGTCGCTGGCGGCTTCCTCGATGGCCACCGCCCTGCGGCTCAAGGGCGAGGGACAGTGGCTGCTGGCACTGCCGGTGCAGTTCGTTGCCGGCATCCAGGTGCTGGTCCGCTCGCTGTTCGCCGGCACGCGGCCCTGGGTCATGGACATGTCCGGCGGCTTTACGCCCGAGGCCTTCACCGCTGCGGCACTGGAGCTCACGGACAACATCCGCTTCACGTCCCTGGTCCCCACGCAGCTCCAGCGGCTCCTGGATGACCCTTCGCCGGACACGCTCGCGGTGCTCCGCCGGTTCAACGCCATCCTCCTCGGCGGCGCCCCGACGCCGCCGGCCCTGCTGGACGCGGCCCGGGACGCCGGCGTCCGGGTCATCACCACCTACGGGTCCGCTGAGACGTCCGGTGGCTGCATCTATGACGGCTACCCGCTGGAAGGCGTCTCGGTCCGGGTGGACGCGGACGGCCGGATCCTGCTGGGCGGGGACACGGTGGCCGCCGGCTACATCGAGGCACCGGACGAGGAAACCGGGACCTTCTTCGAGGAGGACGGGGTGCGCTGGTACCGCACCAGCGACCTCGGCTCCATTGGCGACGACGGCCGGCTCACCGTGCTGGGACGGGCCGACGACGTCATCATCACCGGCGGCGTGAAGGTCTCCGCCAGCCACGTGCAGGAACAGCTGGAAAAGTCCGACGACGTCGCCGCGGCTTTCGTGGCAGGGGTCCCGTCCGCCGAGTGGGGCCAGGCCGTGGCCGCCTACGTGGCGCTGGCCGCCAACAACAGCGGGGGCCGGGACGATGCCGCCGGGCAGGAAGGCGCGGCAGGGCAGGAACCCGGGGATCCCGCCGTCGTACTCCAGCGTCAGTGGCAGCGGCAGCTCGGCGTGCT